>NZ_JBEXXX010000011.1:182474-201225 GCF_040630635.1 Streptomyces sp. NPDC005761
GAAGAAGGCCCCGGCCAAGAAGTCCGCTCCGGCCAAGAAGAGTGCCTCGGCGAAGAAGACGGCAGCCAAGAAGACCGCCCCGGCCAAGAAGGCAGCCGCCAAGAAGACGACAGCCGGCAAGTCAGCGTCCAAGCGGACCGCATCCAAGCGCAGCAGCGGTCGGAGGTAGCGAGTCATGACCAGGACAGAAGACGCAGAGCCCGAAGCGGAAGAGGCGGAAGAGTCCGGGATGGACAAGCTCCGTGGCGAGTTGTCCAGCTTCCTCAGCACGCAGGCGGGGAAGCTCGCCGAGAAGGCGGGGGACAAGCTGACCGACGTCACCGGTCAGTTGAACGATGTGGCGGAGAACGGAGGCTCCTTGCCGGCCATCGGCTCCCGGATCCTTCAGGGTGACTCCCCGGTGAAGGCCTTCGTCTCGGAGAAGGCCAAGGGCGTCAAGGACAACGTCGTCGACAAGGCCAAGGAGGCCTTCGGCGGTGGTGGCAAGGGCAAGCGCAAGGCCAGTGGCGGAAAGGTCATGAACATCATCGAGGTACTCGATGTGGGAGTGCCTCTGCGCGACGCCTACGACTACTGGACCCAGTACGACCAGTTCAGCAGTTTCGCCAAGGGTGTGCGGGACGTCTCGATGGACGAGGAGGTGTCCAGCGACTGGAAGGTCAAGGTGGGGCCGTCCTCCCGCAGTTTCAAGGCGACTGTCCAGGAGCAGATCCCGGACGAGCGCATTGTCTGGACCTCCGAGGGTGCCAAGGGAACGACGCGCGGCGCGGTGAGTTTCCACGAGCTGGCTCCCTCCCTCACGCGCATCGTTCTGGTGATGGAGTACTACCCGTCCGGGTTCTTCGAGAAGACGGGCAACCTCTGGCGTGCGCAGGGACGCAGGGTCCGGCTCGACTTCAAGCACTTCCAGCGGTACGTCACGCTCACCGAGGAGGAGCCGGAAGGGTGGCGTGGCGAGATCCGTGACGGAGAAGTCGTGGTGACCCACGACGAAGCCATGGAGAACGAGGAAGCGGAGAACGAGGAGAACGAGGAAGGGGAGAACGAGGAAGGCGAGGAGGCGGGGGAGGACGAGTGGGACGAGGACAGTGAGGACGAGGGAGAGGAAGAGGAAGAAGGCGCCGACGGGGAGGACGCCGATGAAGAGGACGAAGAGGATGAAGGGGACGCCGAGGACGAGGACGACGAGGCCGAGGACGAATACGAGGATGAGGACGAGGACGAGGACGGCGAGGAAGAAGAGGACGAGCAGCCGCGCAGAAAGCGGGCCGCACCCGCACGCAAGCGATCGCGGCGAGGCGCGCAGTGACTGATCTCGACTACCGGCAGGATTCCTCGTATCCCGTCGCCGGGCCGCAGAACACCAACCTCGCGGACATCCTCGAACGCGTACTCGACAAGGGCATCGTGATCGCGGGGGACATCAAGATCGACCTCCTCGACATCGAACTGCTCACCATTCGCCTGCGACTCTTCGTAGCCTCCGTGGACACCGCGAAGAAGGCGGGAATCGACTGGTGGGAGACCGATCCGGCGCTCAGTTCCCACGCGGCCCGGAACGCGCTGAAGGACGAGAACCGTGAGCTGCGGGCACGGTTGGAAGCACTCGAATCCCGTTCCGAAGAGACGTCGTCGGAGTCGCGATGATCCAGGGAGAGGAGCGCCGGAAACTGATGACGGAGTGCAGCGGAGAGGCTTCGGGCACGAACGCCGTCTACGTGTACGCGGTGTGCCGCGCGGAGGGTGAGCCGTCTCTGGACGGTCTCACCGGGGTCACCGGGGACGAGCCCGTTCGCTCCCTCTCCCTCGGCTCGCTCACGGCGATCGTGCAGACCGTTCGGGCGGCCGATTTCACGGACGAGGTCTGGCAGGCGAGGCTGGCCGACGAGAGCGAACTCGAACGCTACGCGCGCGCCCACCACGAGGTCGTCTCGGCAGTCGCTGCCCGCTTTCCCACGATTCCTCTGCCGCTGGCCACGTTGTACAACAGCGAAGACAGGGCCCGACTGGCGCTGGCCGACGAGTCGCCGCGCTTCGGCACCGCGCTCAGGCGCATT
Source organism: Streptomyces sp. NPDC005761 (assembly GCF_040630635.1). Lineage (NCBI taxonomy): Bacteria > Bacillati > Actinomycetota > Actinomycetes > Kitasatosporales > Streptomycetaceae > Streptomyces > Streptomyces sp. NPDC005761. The sequence goes on from NZ_JBEXXX010000011.1 coordinate 184,532, forward strand.
GCGCACCATGCCGAATGGGGTGTGAAGGTCTACGCCCCCGTCGCGAAGAGTGCGGTGCATCGTACGGAGGCAGAGCGGCCGGAGGCGCCGGCAGACCGGGCGCGCCCGGCCCCTGGAGCGGGCCGGGCCTATCTGGAACGCAAGCGCAGCCAGCAGTGGCAGCGTGAGCAGAGGCAGGCGGACTCCCTGCGCGTCGCGGATGCCGTGGACGAGGGGGTGAGCCGTATCGCCGCGGCATCGCGCCGGCTTCGCCCGCACGGCACCGGCGCCGCCGGTGACCACCGGGTCCAGGTACTGAACGCGACCTATCTGGTCGCTGAGCATCGGGCCGCCGAACTGGCTTCGCTGGCTGCCGGCTTGCGGGAACGCACCGGTGCGGAGATCGAGGTGTCCGGCCCCTGGGTGCCCTACTCCTTCGTGGGTGAGGCGTGAGTCATGGCACATGAAACAGTTCCGTGGGACAGTCCCGGCGCCCTGAGCGGCCCGATCGGAGTACCGCTGGTCGATCTGCTGGACCGGGTCCTGGGGACCGGAGTCGTCGTGAGCGGTGACCTCGTCATCGCCATCGCCGACGTCCCGCTCGTCCGCGTGTCCTTGCACGCACTGCTGTCGTCGGTCAACGAGCGTGTTCCCGCGCCCTGGGCGGACAGTGGGCCGCTGTGACCACCTCACGCATGGATCTGGACTCCGAGCAGATGGGCCGGGACCTGGTCACCCTGGTGCTCACGGTGGTGGAGCTCCTGAGGCAGTTGATGGAGCGGCAAGCCCTGCGCCGCATCGAGGTGGGCGACCTGACCGACGATCAGACCGACGAGATCGGTACGACCCTGATGATGCTCGACCAGCGCATGCAGGAGCTCTGCGAGCAGCACGGGGTACGTCCGGAGGACCTCAACCTCGACCTCGGCCCGCTGGGTTCCCTGCTGCCCCGGAACTGACCGAAGGGACGGGCGGCACCTGAAGGGCCCGGGCGGGCGCAGAATCGCCCGGGCTCTGCGTCGCGTCCGTCCCCGCCCGCTCAGTCCGCCAGCTCCCCGAGCAGTTCCCACGTCCGCCGCCGGTCCGCCTCCCCGGCCAGGTCCGTCCCCGAGAACACCACCTCGGTCGCCCCGGCATCCCGGTAACGCCGGATCTCGGCGGCCACCGTCTTCTCGTCGCCGATCACGGACACGTCCCCGGCCCGTGTGGCACCCGAGAGCTCGACGACCCGTTGGTAGGAAGGGAACTGTTCGTAGAACGCGAGCTGCTCGGTGGCCGTCCCGCGCGCGGTGTCGGTGTCACTTGTGACCACGCCGTGCACCAGTGCCACGATCCGGGGAGCAGGGCGGCCCGCGGCGTCGGCGGCGGCGGTGACCGCCGGGACGATGTGCTCCGCCAGGGCGCGCGGCCCCGCGAGGTAGGGCAGGATGCCGTCCGCCAGCTCGCCGCTGACCTTGAGCGCCTGCGGGCCCATCGCGGCCACGAGCAGAGGGACGCCCCCCTCCGCCCCGGGCACGCGGGCGGGGAGCGGGGTGGACGCGGTGAGCAGTTCGCCGTGGAAGTCTGCGCTGCCGGCCTCGGTGAGCTGCCGCAACGCGGTGAGGAACTCGCGCAGCCGGGCGATCGGGCGCTCGTACGGGATGCCGAAGGCGGCCTCGGTCAGTGGCTTCGTGCCGAGCGCGAGCCCGAGGTGGTAGCGGCCGTGTGTGGCCGCCTGCGCGGTCTGGGCCTGGCTGGAGACGAGCAGCGGGTGGCGTCCGAAGACGGGGATCGCGGACGTGCCGACCTGCAGGTCCGGCACCTCGCGCCCGACGATCGCCGCAAGCATCGGGGAATCGGCACCGAAGGTCTGTCCGAACCAGGCGGACCGCAGCCCCGCGGCGGCGGCCTCCCGGGCGAGGCGCACGGTGGCGTCGATCTGGTTGTCGGGTCCGGTCGCGTTGAGCGCTACTCCCACAGTCATGTATGCGGAAACCAGAGCCAGTTGGCCGCGCATTCCTTTTCCCGTATGACGACTTCATGTCTGCTGTGTGAACCCGTTCGAGTCCTGCCGAGGGTTGCCCCGCGTAGCTCCGCGCCCCTCCGGGGCCGTCGAGCGGCACCGTTTGAATGATCAAAAGAGCGACGGGTTACCATATGAGCGCCGCCTAGCTCGAAAGATAAACCTGTGACTGTCAATGACGACTCGTTCACCAACTGGATGCACCGCGAGGAGATTGCGGAGTCGATGATCCCGATCATCGGGAAGCTGCACCGCGAGAGGGACGTCACCGTCCTTCTGCACAGCCGCTCCCTGGTGAACAAGTCGGTGGTGAGCATCCTCAAGACCCACCGATTCGCCCGTCAGATCGACGGCGAGGAGCTCTCGGTCACCGAGACCCTGCCGTTCCTCCAGGCCCTCACCACCCTTGATCTCGGCCCCTCCCAGATCGACATCGGCATGCTCGCCGCGACGTACAAGGCCGATGACCGGGGCCTTTCCGAGGCGGAGTTCACCGCCGGCGCCGTCGCCGGTGCCACGGGCGCCAACAAGATCGAGCGCCGCGAGTCCCGCGATGTCGTGCTGTACGGCTTCGGTCGCATCGGCCGTCTGCTGGCCCGCCTGCTCATCGAGAAGGCCGGTTCCGGAAACGGTCTGCGGCTGCGCGCCATCGTCGTACGCAAGGGTGCGGGCCAGGACATCGTGAAGCGCGCCTCGCTGCTGCGGCGCGACTCCATCCACGGCCAGTTCCAGGGCACGATCACCGTCGACGAGGCGAACAACAAGATCATCGCCAATGGCAACGAGATCCAGGTGATCTACTCCGACGACCCGACGTCGGTGGACTACACGGCGTACGGGATCGACGACGCCATCCTGATCGACAACACCGGCAGGTGGCGCGACCGCGAGGGCCTCTCGAACCACCTGCGCCCGGGCATCGACAAGGTCGTCCTGACCGCTCCGGGCAAGGGCGACGTCCTCAACGTCGTGCACGGCGTCAACCACGACATGATCAAGCCGGACGAGCAGATCATCTCCTGCGCCTCCTGCACCACCAATGCGATCGTCCCGCCGCTGAAGGCGATGGCGGACGAGTACGGCGTCCTGCGCGGGCACGTGGAGACCATCCACTCGTTCACCAACGACCAGAACCTGCTGGACAACTACCACAATTCCGACCGCCGTGGACGTTCCGCACCGCTCAACATGGTGATCACCGAGACCGGCGCCGCCTCCGCCGTCGCCAAGGCGCTCCCCGATCTCGAGGCGACGATCACGGGCAGCTCCATCCGGGTGCCGGTGCCGGACGTCTCGATCGCCATCCTCAGCCTGAAGCTCGGCCGTGAGACCACGCGCGACGAGGTCCTCGAGTACCTGCGCGATGTGTCGCTGACCTCGCCGCTCAAGCGCCAGATCGACTTCACCACCGCCCCCGACGCGGTGTCGAGCGACTTCATCGGCTCACGCCACGCGTCCATCGTCGACGCGGGGCCCACCCAGGTCGACGGCGACAACGCGATCCTCTACCTCTGGTACGACAACGAATTCGGTTACTCCTGCCAGGTCATCCGGGTCGTGCAGCACGTCTCCGGGGTGGAGTACCCGACGTACCCCGAACCGGTTCACTGATCCGCGGTACCCCGAACGGCACCGGGGCCGGCCCCACACCTCGACGGGTGGGGCCGGCCCTGTGCGCTAGCGGGACACCGATGCCGGAGCCGGGGCGTAACCCGTGGCCCGGGTCGTGAACGTGCCCCGGCCCTGCGTCCGGCTGCGCAGCCGCGTCGCGTAACCGAACAGCTCGGCCAGTGGTACGGTCGCCGTGATCACCGCCGCACCGGCCCGTGCGGTGGCTCCGGACACCCGGCCCCGCCGCGCCGCCAGATCGCCGAGCACCCCGCCCACGGCCTCGTCGGGCGCCGTCACCGTGACCTCCACCACCGGTTCCAGCAGCACCATCGCGCTGGAGCGAAGCGCCTCACGCAGTGCGAAACGGCCGGCCGTGCGGAACGCCATCTCCGAGGAATCCTTCGGATGGGTGGCGCCATCGGTCAGGGTCACCCGCACTCCGGTCACCGGATGTCCGCCGAGCGGACCCTCCAGCAGGGCGTCCCGGCAGCCGGCCTCGACCGCCCGGACGTACTCCTGGGGGACCCGGCCGCCGACGACGGCCGAACGGAACGCGAAGTCCTCCGAAGCCTCGCCGTCGGTGGCCTCCAGCGGCGCCACGTCGATGACGACATGTGCGAACTGTCCGGCCCCGCCGTCCTGTTTGACGTGCCGGTACACCAGACCGGACACGCCTCGGGCGACCGTCTCGCGGTAGGCGACCTGCGGTCGCCCGACACGGACGTCCAGCCCGTGGGCGCGCCGGATCTTCTCCGTAGCCACCTCCAGGTGCAGTTCGCCCATACCGGACAGCACCGTCTGACCCGTCTCGGAGTCCGTCCGTACCGCGAGCGACGGATCCTCCTCGACCAGTCCCACGAGTGCCGCCATCAGCCGCTCCGTGTCGGTACTCCGGCAGGCCTCGACGGCCACCGACACGACCGGATCGGCCACCGTCGGCGGTTCGAGGACCAGCGGTGCGTCCGGCGCGCACAGGGTCGCGCCGGCGCGGGCGGTCTTGGGGCCGATGACCGCGACGATGTCCCCGGCCACCGCCATGTCGACATCGACGTGCCGGTCCGCCTGGACCCGCAGGATCCGGCCAATGCGTTCGCTGCGTCGCGCACCGGCGTCCAGCACCGTCTCCCCCTTCCTCACCGTTCCCGAGTACACCCGCAGATAGGTCAGCCGGCCCGTCGCCGTCGCGTTGACCTTGAACGCGAGAGCGGCGAACGGCGCCGACGGATCGGCGGCCCGCTCCTGCACGGCGTCGCCGAGACTGCCCCGGACGGGCGGCACGTCCAGCGGGGAGGGCAGATACGCGACGACGGCCTCCAGCAGCGGCTCGACCCCACGGTTGCGGTAGGCCGAACCGCACAGCACCACGACGCCTTCGCCGGTACGGGTCAGATCGCGCAGCGCTCCGGCGAGCGTCCTCCCGGAAAGCTCCGACCGTGCGCAGAACTCCTCCAGAGCGGCCGGATGGAGCTCCGCCACCGTCTCCTCCAGCAGCCGCCGGCGGTGCTGAGCCTCCTCCCGCAGCTCCTCGGGTACCTCCCCCTCCTCGTACGTGTCGCTGCCGTCGGCCCAGACGAGCGCCCGCATGCGGAGCAGATCCACCACTCCGCGGAACCGCTCCTCCCGGCCGATGGGCAGCTGGACCACGAGCGGGACCGTGTGCAGCCGCTCCCGGATGGACGCGACCGCCGCGTCGAGGTCGGCGCCGGCGCGGTCGAGCTTGTTGACGAACGCGATACGGGGCACGGCGTGCCGGTCGGCCTGGCGCCACACGGACTCGCTCTGCGGTTCCACGCCGGCGACCGCGTCGAACACGGCGATCGCACCGTCCAGCACCCGCAGCGAACGCTCGACCTCGTCGGCGAAGTCGACGTGGCCCGGGGTGTCGATCAGGTTGATCCGATGGCCCGCCCAGGTGCAGCTCACGGCGGCGGCGAAGATGGTGATCCCGCGATCGCGTTCCTGGGAGTCGAAGTCGGTGATCGTCGTCCCGTCGTGAACCTCGCCGCGCTTGTGGGTGGTGCCGGTGGCGTAGAGGATCCGCTCGGTGACGGTGGTCTTGCCCGCGTCGACGTGGGCGAGAATGCCCAGATTGCGAACGTCGGTGAGTGCGCTGGTGAGTTGACGGTGCAGTTCGGTACGCACGGTCCGTGGCCTTTCGGGTGATCCGGAAGAAGACGGCGCGATGCCCGGTGACGAAGCGGCTGTTCATGGAGCCGTCCGACTCCCGTCGTCGGGCCACACGGCGCACAGCGGTGCGCCGTGCGGTGGACGGTTCGTCAGGGAGCGGGCGGAGCTCAGATGTTCGTCACGGGGTCCGGGGCCGGCCGCGCAGCCGGCGCCGGGCGGAGGTGGACACCAGGATCACCTCGTACCGCGACAGGGGAACGACGACAGCGGTGCGGTAGCGCACGGCAGGTCTCCCCTCGACGGTCACGGTGGACGCGCCGCGGCGAACTGCCGGGGCACGACTTCGTGGCGAGTCTAGGCAGGGGGACACTGCCGGAGGTACCGGTTTTCCCGGCCGTGGCGATGCTGTGGCGACCCCGGGACGGATCCGTGCCGCACCTCGCGCAACCATGCGGCGAGCCCAGCTGTCACTCCTACGATCGCCGAGTACCGAGGGGGAGCACATGGGGGCTGTCCGAATCGTGTTGCCGGTGCTGCGGAGGGCCGCGGGGCGGGAGGGGCGTGGAGCGGGCGCGAGACCGCTCGTGGTCGCCCTGCTCCGGTGCTCGTCGCCGCACTGGGTCCTCCTGCTGCCACAACCGCTCCCGCGCAGGCTCGCCTGGGCCGCGGAGGCAGTCGAATCGAGCCGGGCCGCGGCTGCCGGTGAGCGGCGAGGAGGCGCCGGCCTGCTGGCCCGTTCGCTCGTGCTCCACGCCCAACTGCTGCTCGACTCCGGCCGGTACGAGGAGGCACTCGCTGCGGCGGAGGGCTCCCTGGCGATCGCGGACGCTCAGGCCTCCCCGACGCAGACCGCCTACTGCCACCTGCTGCGCAGCCTCGCGCTCGTCCGGCTGGACCGGTACGACGAGGGCGTCGTGGCCGCCCGCCGCAGCGTGGCCGCATACCGGTCGGCGACGCCCCGGCGCGCGGACCTGGCACTGGGGAGCACCGAGGCGGCGCTGCGCGCGCACGCCTGGGCCCTCGGCCGGTCAGGGCGTACGGCCGAGTCCGTCGAGGTCTATCTCCAGTGCGTCGAACTGTTGCGGAAGGTGACCTTGTGGCACCAGTTCCGGCTGGAGCGGCTCCACACCCGGGTGCTCATCGAACTGACCGGAGGACTGAGGGAACTCGGCCGGTTCGGGGAGGGCGTCGAGGCGGGCAGCGACGCCAGGGAACGCGCGGCTTCCCTGGTGCCGAGGCTCTACCCGGAGGCGAGGACCATGCATGCCGGGCTGCTCGTCGACCTGGCGTGGTGCCATGGCGCAACCGGTGACCTCGTCCGGGCCCGTGCCACCGCCGAGGAGGCCGTGACACGCTGTCGAGCCCTGAGCGGGAGCGCCCCGGCCGCCGGTGCGCCGCTGCTGGCCCTCTCCCTGGACTGTCTGGCGTACTGCCTCGAACGGCTGGACGCACACGCCGAGGAGAGGGCGGTGAACGAGGAGCTCGTCCACGTCTGTGAGCGGTTGGCCGTCACGGACCCGGGCTCCCACGAGCCCGGGCTCGCCGCCGCCCTCGACTCGCTCGCACGGTCCCACTCACGTGACGGCGAGGGTCCCGAGTCCGTTGCCGCCACCGAACGGTGTGTGGAGCTCTACCGCCGTGCCCTCGGGCGCGAGCCCCTCCTGTACGAGGGAGAGCTGGCCCGGACGCTGTCCAACCTCAGCGTCCGGCGGCGCATGACGGACGATGCCACCGGCGCGGTGGCCGCTGGGGGCGAGGCGCTGGCGATCACCCGTCGCCTCGCCGGGTCCGGCGAGGAAGAGCTCCGCCCGCTGGTCGCCGACCGGCTGCGGATCCTCGGTCGGGCCCGCTGCCTGGCGGAGGACGACGAAGGGGCCGCTGCCTGTTTCGAGGAGGCCGAGACGCTCCTGAGGCAACTCATGGAGGTGGGAGACCCGGTACCGCACGAGGCAGGGCTCGCCGCCGCACAGTCTGCGCTCTCCGAGGCACTGGGCGCGGCGGCGTACGGCCACCTCGACGCCGGCCGTACCGACGAGGCGGTGGCGGCCCTGCGCCGCCTCAAGGAACTCACCGGGCGCACCGCGCTGACCGAGGTTCACGCGGCATGTGTCAGCGCCTTCGTTCGGTCGCGCGACCGGGATGCCGAAGGGACGCGTGCGGCCTGGCGGCGGATGACGGGGGAGCCCTGGCCGTCCTTCGTCTACCGGCCGGGCTGACCGAGGACGCGGACCGCGCTCCGGGCCCGGTGCACACCGCGCCGGGCCCGGGGGGTCAGCGCCCTGCACCGCCGCAGCGCGCTCCTGCCGCAGCCGCGCCACTCGGCGGGGGAGACGCCCGGGCCGTGGCCAGTGCGGGTGATCAACGCGTTCACCTGCGTCAGCGGGTCCATGGCCACGGCGGTGCGGGCCAGCAGGACCCCGATCACCAACGGGGCCAGGGTGACAGCCAGCGTGGTGCCGGTGCTGGTCATCTGCCGCATGCGGGGGCGTGGTGCGTCGGGAGCCATGCCCCTATTCCAGCAACGGCGGACCGGTGCGGGATCGGGTGGCGTACTCAGTCCGGGCGGTCCGGGTACTCATCCCGGGCCGCCCGGGCCCGGGCGCACCACGCGGCCTACGCGTTGGTGCCCGGTCCGGAGCCCGCGCCCGAGGCGGCCTTGATGCCCTTGGTGATGTCGTCCAGCACGGACAGACCGGGTGCCTTGGGGTTGATGTCGAAGCCGGAGCGCACGACGATCAGCATGTCCGCGGCCTGCGGCGAGGGGAACGCCAGGGACTCGACGTACCCGTCGTCGCCGTTCTTGGTGACGACCTTCCAGCGCACCCGGTAGCCCTGCCGGCCGGCCACCGTGACCGCCTCGGACTTCAGCTGCTCGTGCGAGGTGATGCCGCCGTAGATCTTCTCTCCGTACGATTCCTCGGCATTCGTCGCGATGTCCTTCTCGGCCGTCGCCTTCGCGGTCTTCGTGGTCAGCTTCAGCGCGGCGGCCGGTACGGAGAACACCCCGCCGCGCACGCACTTCTCCCCGCTGTCCCCGGGGCAGGCGTACGTGCCCGTGGTCACGCCGGCCCCCATGCCCGACTCGCCCGTCCAGCCGTCGGGGACCGGGATGCTGATGCCGCTCGCCATGTCCGTCGCGTAGCCGTCCTCGGTCTGGGGCTGCTGCTGCTCGGGCGTCTCGCCGCCGCCGTCGCCTCCGCTGCCGCCCGGAGCGCCGGGACGGCTGGGGGCCGGGGACGGGGAGGAGGACGGGGCCGTCGCGGAGTTCCCGGTGGTGCCGGAGTCGTCCGACAGCAGGTACACGCCGCCGCCGATGGCTGCGAGCACCACCACGGCCGCGGTGATGCCGGCGCCGATGCGTATCCGCCGGCTGCGGAGCGCGGCCGGCGGGACCCGGAGCTGATCGGTCCACTGAGTGCCGTCCCACCAGCGTTCCTGGATGGGGCCAAATCCTGTGTACCCGGGGTCTGGATGCCAGCCGGGCGGGCTCGTCTGCGTCACGGCAGCCACCGTAGCCGGGCTGCGTGAGAATCCTATGAACCGATGGGTGCCGGCCGTCCGACATGTGGGGCATGGGCAGGCTTGGGACCCTTGTTGTGATCAATATCTTCAGCATTTTGCTCTGTCATGTTGCTATCGCCGCATGGTCATGAGCATGCTTGTACATAGTCACCGGGTGTGCGCACTCATTGCTCAGCGTGTCCGGTGACCCCTGAAGCGCCGATCCACCGATCCGCCCGCCCCCGCGTGCTGCCCAGGAAGATGTCGCGATGTCCCGCCCCGAGGTGTTCCGATCGTCCCTGCCGGGGACTCGGTGAACAACCCGACGGGACTCCTCTCCCGGCCGCGAGGTGCCGAGCTTCGCGCTCGTGAACTCCTCTCCCTGGCAGTGCCTTTGACGACCCGTCGGGCGGTCGGAGGGCGCTTCCGTCGATATGCGGCCGAACTCGTCCTCGTGGACTCCCTGTTACCCCGTCCCTCTGCTCCCGTTCGAGGAACTGATGACCTCTTACCCATCGGACGTGGCCGCTTGGCTGCTGTTCGCGGCCCTCGTGGCAGTCGGGGCCCTGGCGCTCCGTTACCGCACCACCGCCGCCCGTCGAGCCGACCGCGTCGCCTCCCTCGAACAGGCCCTGCATGCACAGGACGAGGAGGCCCGGCACCTGCTCGAGCGACGACTCCCCGCCCTCCGGGACGTGCTCTCGCAGGGCAGGCCCGGCGACATCCCCGGGCCGCTGCACGTGGAACTGGCCGGGACGCCGTTCGGGCGGGCCCAGGACGGTGTGCTCGACCTCTTCCGTCAGGTCGCCGATGATTCCGAACAGGCCTCCCAAGGACTGCTGTTGGCGGTGGCGCGGAAACTCCAGGGGCTGGCGAACAACCAGCAGATGAAGATCACTGAGATGAACCAGCGCCATGACGCGCCGGAATTCCTCCAGGATCTGATGGACATCGACCACACCAACGCCCAGATCCTGCGCCGCGCCGTCGGCATGGCCGTCATCTGCAAGGCGTGGCCGGGGCGCCAGCACAACGACACCCCGCTGTACGACGTCGTACGCGGCGCCGTCGGCCGGATCCTCGACTACAAGCGGGTACAGATCGTCCGCATCGAGGACTCCCGCGCCGTGTCGGGCCGGGCGGTGGAAGCCCTCGTGGTGAGCCTCGCCGAACTCCTGGAGAACGCCACGCGTTCCTCCAGCCCGAGCACACCGGTCCAGGTGCACGTCCAGCTCACGCACAGCGGAGTGGCGGTCGTGATCGAGGACGCGGGTGTGGGACTGAACGCCGCCGAGCGTGAGAAGGCGTCCAGGCTGCTGCACGACGAGGCGCTCGGAGTCGCGGGCCTCGGCAGTCCGCCGCGGTTCGGACTCGCCGCCTGCGGTGCGCTCGCCCGCCGCTACGGCTTCAAGGTCTCGGTGGACTCCGCCTCCGCCTTCGGTGGTATGCGGGCTGTCGTCAACATCCCGAGCGCGCTGCTCACCGATGCGACCAGGGCTCCGAGGACGCCCGCCGTAACCAGTGTTCCGGCCGTGATCGCGGCGGTGGAGGCCCCCGTGCCGCCGATCGCCGCCGAGCCCTCCGGAATCATCCTGCCGGCGCCTGCCCCCGAGCGGGCCGCCCCCGCCGTCGCGGAGTCCGGGCCCGCGCCGGCGACCACCGTCGGCGGACTGCCCAAGCGGGTACGGCAGAAGGCCGCCGCCGCACTGCCCGACGCTTCGGTGACGCCCACCGCACCCCCGGTCCCCGCTGCCGCCCGCCGTACCCCGCGCGAGGCCGCCGCCCCGCTCGACGCCTTCCTGCGGGGCAGCCAGGCCGCCGCTCACCACCGACCGACCACCGAGGGGACCCCCGAGGCATGACCCAGAACCGCGACGCCTGGATGCTCAACCAGGTGATCGACCAGCCCGAGGTCTACGACGCGATCCTGGTCGCGGCGGACGGTCTGGTGATGGCCTTCTCGCCAGGGCTCGACCGCGACCAGGCCGACCGCATCGCGGCCGCCCTGTCCGGGGTGCAGGCCACCAGCAGCGCCACCGCGATGTTCTGCCGGGCTCCCGCCGACTCCTGGCGCCAGAGCCTGGTGGAGTTCGACGGCGGCTTCGTCATCACCATCCACGCCGGCGACTCGACGTACCTGTCCGTCGCCACCTCCGGGGCCGCCGACGTCGGTCAGGTCGCCTACCGCATGCACGAGGTGGTCGACCAGCTCGGCCGGGAAATGGGCAGTGCACCCCGCCAGGACGTCGGCAGCCCGACGTGACCCCGAGGCGCAGGCGCGACCTGGTGCGCTCGTACGTCCTCACCGGCGGACGGGCGCGTCCCACCCGCAACACGCATGTCCTGGACGTGATCACGATGGTGACCGGCGTCCCGGACCGCTCCGTCGCCGGACTGCTGCCCGAGCAACTGGCCGTGGTCGAACTGTGCCGCGGCGGCTATCTGTCGCTCATCGAGGTCGCGGGCCATCTCGGTCAGCCCCTCACCGTCACCCGCGTCCTGCTCGGCGATCTGCTCGACACCGGCCACATCGTCACCCGGCTCCCCGGGCCCGCGCTGCCGGCCGCGGACGCCGCGGCGGGGGAACGGGTCGCCACCGCTCACATCTTGGAGAAGTTGCTGCATGGCCTCCAGGCTCTTTGACGGAATCTACGTCCGCGACACGGTGCAGCTGACCGCGAAACTCATGGTGGTCGGACCCTTCGGCGTGGGCAAGACCACCCTGATCGGCGCCGTCAGCGAGATCGAGCCGCTGCGTACCGAGGAACTCATGACCCAGGCCGGTGCGGCGGTCGACGACATCAGCGGCGTACCCGGCAAGACCACGACCACGGTCGCCATGGACTTCGGCCGGGTCACGCTCGCCGACGACCTGGCCCTGTACCTCTTCGGGACCCCTGGCCAGCAGCGGTTCGCGCAGATCTGGCAGGACCTCGCCCGCGGTGCCTACGGCGCCCTCGTCATCGGCGACTCCCGCAGCCTCGGCCAGTCATTCGAGGCGCTCGCCATGGTCGAGAGCTACGGCCTGCCGTACATCGTCGCCCTCAACCGCTTCCCCGACACCCCGCAGTACCCGGAGGCCGAGCTTCGCGAAGCCCTGGACCTCGACCCCGATACGCCGCTGATCATGTGCGACGCCCGGGACCGTGAGTCCGCCAAGAACGCGCTGATCGAACTCGTCAGATATCTGTTCGCCCGCCACCAGGAGATGTCGTGACCTCGCTGCCCGCCGACACCGGCTCGGCCCCGCCGCCGGGCTGCCCCGCCCACCAGCCCGCAACCGAGGGGACGGCATCGGGCCTTCCCGTGCTGTACGGAGCCCGGTTCGCCGCCGACCCGCACGCCACCTACGAGCGGCTGCGGGCCGAGGGCGTCGCCCACCGGGTCGAGCTCGCCCCCGGCGTCGAGGCAGTGCTGGTCACCGGGTACGACGCGGCGCTGGAAGTACTGCGCAGCCCGTACTTCAGCAAGGACGCCCGGCGCTGGACCGCGCTGACCGAGGGCAAGGTCCCGGCCGACAACCAGGTCGTCCCCATGATGGGCTGGCGGCCCAGCCTCTGGTTCGCGGACGGAGAGCGCCACCTGCGGCTCCGTGCCTCGGTCGATGACGCGCTCGGCCGTGTCAACCCGCACCAACTGCGTACGTACGTCCAGCGCAGCGCAGCCCAGCTCATCGACCGCTTCGCAGACGAAGGCAGGGCCGATCTGGTCGCCCAGTACGCCGACCCGATCCCGGCCCTGGTCTTCGCCCAGCTCTTCGGCTGCCCGGACGGGCTCACGGCGCGGATGGCCTCGGCCTGCAGCCGGATGATGGACGCCGAGCCGGCTGTCGCACATGCCGGTGGGGGTGAACTGGCCATGTGCCTAGGTGAGTTGATCGGCATGAAGCGACAGAGTCCGGGTGCGGACCTGACCACCTGGCTGCTGGAGCACCCGTCCGCGCTCACCGACGAGGAGATGATCCACCAGCTCGTCGTGCTGATCGGCGCCGGGACGGTGCCGCAGACCGCCTGGATCTCGACCGGCACGATGATGCTGCTCGCCGACGAGCGCTTCGCCAGTGACCTGACCGGCGGCAGCCTCACGGTGGCCGACGCTCTGAACGAAGTGCTGTGGCTGCACTCGCCGTTGTCGAACTTCTCCTTCGTCTACGCGGTTCACGACCACACGCTTCGTGACCAGCGCACCGGCGCCGAGACTCATATCCCGGCGGGTGTCCCGGTCCTCATCAGCCATGCCGCGGCGAACACCGACCCGACGCTGGACGTGGACTCCGGGCAGCGCGCGGCGAACACCTCGCACCTGGCCTTCGGGGCGGGCCCGCACGCCTGCCCCGCGCGCGACACCGCCGGCGTCATCGCCGAGGTCGCCATCGAGATGCTCCTGGACCGGCTGCCCGACATGGCGCTCGCCGTCGGGTCCGGGGAACTCACCTGGCGCCCGGGCCCGTTCCACCGGGCGCTCACCGCCCTCCCGGTGACCTTCGCCCCCGCTCGTACGCCGTCCACCGAACCGTCCGCCGCCTCCGAAGGAGAATCATGGAAACCAGACGATGCCCCGTCCTCGACTCATCCGGTGCCGACCTCCACGCCGAGGCCGCCCGGCTCCGCGCCGAAGGCTCCGCGACGCTGGTGGAGCTTCCTGGTGAGGTCACGGCCTGGTCGGTGACCCGGCACGACGTCATCAGGGAACTCGCCGCCGACCGCCGGGTCTCCCGCGACCCCCGGCAGCACTGGCCCGCCCTCGAATCCGTGCCGCAGGACTGGTCGCTGAACGTCTGGGTCCGGGTGGTGAGCGCCTTCACCTCCTACGGCGCCGATCATCGCCGGCTCCGCAACCTGATCTCCACGGCGTTCACCCCGCGCCGCACCGAGGCGCTGCGGCCGCTCGTCCAGGCGCTCGTCGACCGGCTGATCGAGGAACTCGAGGAGGTCGCCCCCGGCGAGAGCGTCGACCTGCGCGCCCGGTTCGCCTATGTCATCCCCACCGAGGTCATCTGTGATCTGTTCGGGGTACCCGCCGACATGCGGTCCCGGATGAGGCGGGTCATCGACGCGGCACTGAACACCGGGGCGAGCCCCGAGCAGGCGGCGGCCGACTACGGGGACCTGTTCGGCTGCATGGCCGCTCTGATCGCGGCCAAGCGTGCAGAGCCCGGCGAGGACATGACCAGCGACCTCATCGCGGCCCGGGACGGCGAGGCCAAACTGGACGAGGACCAGCTCGTGTCCACGCTCATCCTCATGATCGGCGCCGGGTCCGAGACCGCCGTGAACCTCATCTCCCACGCCGCCATCGCCCTGGTCACCCACCCGGAGCAGCTGGCACGGGTGCGGGCCGGCGAGATCGGCTGGGACGCCGTGATCGAGGAGACCCTCCGTCGCGACGCGCCGATCATGCACATGCCCCTGCGGTACGCGGTCGAGGACATCGACCTCGGTGACGTCGTGATCAAGAAGGGTGAGGCGATCCTTCTCGCCTTCGGCGCCGCGGGCCGCGATCCCGCCGTCCACGGCGACAGCGCCTGCGAGTTCGACGCCACCCGGGAGTCCACGGACCACCTGGCCTTCGGCCACGGCGTCCACTTCTGCCTGGGCGCTCCGCTCGGCCGGATGGAGGCCGACATCGCGCTCCGGGCACTGTTCGCCGCCTTCCCGGACCTCGCCCTCGCCGTGCCCGAGAACGGGCTCGTACCGCAGGCATCGTTCATCGCCAACGGCTACCAGCAGCTTCCGGTGATCCTGCGGCCCGCCGAGGTCGCGGCAGCCCCCTGAGGCAGGACCGGCGCACGCCGTGCCCCTCCCGGACGGTTCGCGGGTGGGGGTCGGCGCGTGGGGGCCCGTCTGCCCAGGGCATGGACCGAGGCGGGTTCGTGCGTGGCCGACAGTCTTCGCCTAGGGTCCATGCATGAGTGGAAGCGACGAGGAGGAGCGGTCCGTGCGGGCCGCGGTCGAGGGCGAACTGCGGCTGCTCGATCCGGGTGTGCGCGCCTCGCCCGACGAGGTCACTGCCCTCCTCGATCCCGAGTTCACCGAGTTCGGCGCCTCCGGGCGGTCCTACGACAGGGCGTCGATCCTGGCCGTCACCTCCGCCGTCGACGAGAACGCCCCCGAGCCGATTCTCGCCACCGGGATGTCCGGCGTGCTGCTGGCCCCGGGCCTCGTCCAGCTGACGTACACCTCGGTGGGCAACGGCAGACGTGTCAGGCGCAGTTCGCTCTGGCGTCGGTCGGAATCAGGCTGGCGGATGTACTTCCATCAGGGCACGCCCGCAGGCCCGCCGTAGCCTGCGGGAGAATATCCGGCGGACAGCCCACGGGCGGCTGATTAGGCTCGCCGGATGACGGTATCCCGCTACCCTTCCAAGCCCGGCCCCGGCGACCGCGTTGCCGTGCTGTCCCCCTCGTCGGGTCTCCCCGGCGTCCTCCCACTGCCGTACGAACTGGGCCTGCGCAGGCTCCGCGAGGACTTCGGACTGGAGCCCGTGGAGTACCCGGCCACCCGGAAGATGGGCTCCACACCGCAGGAGCGTGCCGCCGACCTCCACGCGGCCTTCGCCGACCCCTCGATCAAGGCAGTCATCGCCAGCATCGGCGGGGACGACCAGATCACCGTGCTGCCGCACCTGGACCGGGACCTGCTGCGCGCCAACCCCAAGCCCTTCTTCGGCTACAGCGACAACACCAACCTCCTGGTCTTCCTCGAAAGCCTCGGCATCGTCGGTTATCACGGCGGATCGGTGATGGTCGAGCTCGGGCGCCCGGGCGCGATGCACCCGCTGACCAGCGAGTCACTGCGGGCGGCGCTGTTCACCCGCGGCGACCACGAACTGACGCCGGCGAAGGACACCGGCAGCGTCAACAGTCCCTGGGAGGACCCGCGCACCTTCGACCGTGAACCCGCCATGCTTCCCGCCGACGGCTGGACCTGGCACAACGCCGGCAGAGTGGTCGAGGGGGTGAGCTGGGGCGGCAGTCTGGAGATCCTGTCCTGGCTGCTCATGGCCGACCGCGCGATCCGTCCCGCCGCCAAGTACGAGGGCCGGGTGCTGTTCCTCGAAACCTGCGAGGAGTTGATCAGCGCCGACGAGGTGTACCGGATCCTGCGGAGCATGGGGGAGCGCGGGCTCCTGCGCCGGTTCCCCGCGCTGCTGATGGGCCGGGCCAAGAACTGGTCCTTCGAGCAGCCCCTCGACGCCGCCGACGGGGTGCAGTACCGCCGGCAGCAACGCGAGGCCGTACTGCGCGCGCTCGCCGAGTACGCCCCCGCGACCATGGCCGTCTTCGACGTCGACCTCGGCCACACCGACCCGCAGCTGGTCATCCCGTACGGCGGCCGGATACAGGTGGACGGCGTTGCCCGCCGGGTGGTGGTGACCTACTAGGGCGTGTTTCGAAAGTCCCGCCTGTCCGGCGACGCCTGGCACGCACGCTCGCCGCGTTGTCGGGATCACCCCGATACGCCCAGTATCGGGG
>NZ_JBEXXX010000012.1:0-13275 GCF_040630635.1 Streptomyces sp. NPDC005761
GTTGCCGGGCCTTCGGGCCCGGCGCACCCCCGTTCCGCGGGAGGTCGGCCGGTCAGCAGCTGAGGTTCGAACCCGCCGTGGTGCCGAGGATCTGCACGAACGCCTGGTACTTGTTGATGCGGCTCTGGACCTGGGCGGGGTTGCCGCCGTTGCACTCCAGGGAGCCGTTGATGGAGCGGATCGTCTCGCCGAATCCGGCACCGTTCACCATGGCGTTGTGGGCCGTCATGGTGCCGGGACCGTTCTGGGTGTTCCAGTACCAGAGGCCGGTCTTCCAGGCCACGGACGCGTCCTGCTCGACCAGGTAGGGGTTGGCGAGCAGGTTGATGCCGAGCGCGTCACCGGCGGCCTTGTAGTTGAAGTTCCAGCTGAGCTGGATCGGACCGCGCCCGTAGTACGCGGCCTGGCCCGCGGGACAGCCGTAGGACTGACTGGTGTCGCAGTAGTGCGGGTAGTTGGCCGTGTTCTGCTCGACCACGTACACCAGGCCGCCCGTCTCGTGGCTGACGTTGGCGAGGAAGGCGGCGGCCTCCTGCTTCTTCACCGTGTCGCTGCCGGTGTTGGCGAAGCCCGGGTAGGCGCTCAGGGCGGCGGTCAGGCCGCTGTACGTGTAAAAGGAATTGCGGCCCGGGAACATCTGGTTGAACTGCGCCTCGCTGACGACGAAGCCGTTGGACGAGCCCGGCCCGCCCGGGTCCGTGCCGCCGCCGCAGGTTCCCTGGTCGGCCCAGACGTCCGAGCTGCCGGGCTTCTCGTTCTGGGTCCACCACTTGGCGGTCCAGTTGTGTCCGTTGTACGAGGCCGCGCCACCGCCCCAGTAGACGGAGGAGGAGTTCCAGGCGGCCGCGCACGTGGCCGCCGAAGCGGTGGTGGCGGGAAGAATGACGACCGTCGCGACGACCGCGACCAGCGCGGCCAGCAGGCCCATGATGCGTTTGATCATGCGAGCACTCCTTCGGCGCGGCGCACCGGTTTCGTCGGTGCGCCGCCATGGGGGGTGCGACCACTCAAGCGGCGTTGGTCTGGACCTGTCAAGGTCTAGACCAACATGGGAAGTCCCCTCTCTTCGCGGCGACAGCCACCCCCTCACGGGCGAGGGTTGCGTCCACCCCGCCCTCAACTGGGCTGATCGCGCCTGGAGTCAGCCGGGATCACGCCCGGAAGCGGCGACGGACCCGCAGGGAATTCCTCCGGACCGTCCAGCATGCGGAACGCGCGACTGCGCGGCCGTTCAGCAACGCACGCCCGAGCACTCGTCAACACGTGAGGCGCGCACCCGGGTCCACTCCGATGGACCAATCGCCCCGTGCCCGAACGGCGCGCGAACAACTGGCGACGGGACCCGGTACTCGCCACCACCCGCGCCCCCGCATACATACGGTGACCCGCACCCGTACAGGCGTACGGCAGTCAGGGGGACGGGCCGTGGAGTGGTTCAGCGCCGAGAACATCGTGGCGGTGCTCACCGCCGTGCTGGGCGTCCTCGCCTCCATCGGCGTCCTCTGGTACGAACGCCGCGTCCCCCGTCGCAAACGCATCGGCTACCGCGTGCAGATGGACACCCCGATCGGCAGCGACGCCGGTCAGGCGAGGGCCAACGTACGGCTCGGCCTGTTCGACGAGACCCCGGACATGGCCGACGCCACCCTCGTCCTGCTGCGCATCGAGAACGACGGCTCGCAGTCCATCGACCGCGGCGACTACACCGGACCGGACGGACAGCTTCACGGACTGGTGGTCGAGTTCACCGAGCGCCGGGTGCGCGGCATCGCCGTCACCCACTCAACGGGCGCCGACCATCTCATGGACCACTTCACCCCGTCCGAGGGGCTACGCGTAAGCGGCTCGCTCATCCGGCTTCCGCGCGTGCCGCTCAACCGGGGCGAACACTTCAAGCTCCTCGTCCTGCTGACCGGTTCACGCGTCGGCAGCCCCATCCGCATCACGGGTGGCATCCGGGACGGTGAGGTGCGGACGAACACCGCCGCCCGCCCGGACGAGAAGCCTCCGCTGTTCGGCCGGGCCGCTCGCCTCATCACCGTGGCCCTGACCGTCTGCGTCGTCACGCTCGCCTCCATCATTCTGGTACGGGACGCCACCCCGCCCCCGATCGGCTGCGCCCGCGGCGAGTTGACCGTGACCGGCTCCACCGCCTTCGAACCCGTCCTGGACGAGCTCGCGGAGAACTACGCCAAGGCGTGCGACGGGGCCACCATCACCGTGGACCCGCACGGCAGCACTGCCGGAACAAGGGAACTGGCCGAGCGGGGCGCCGAGGCCGGGGAGTCCGGCTCGCCCGCCCTCGTGGCCCTCTCCGACGGCCCGAAGCCAAGCGGCTTCCCGCAGTTGCGCGAGAACCGCGTCGCCGTCTCGCTCTTCCGTCTGGTCGTCAACAACAAGGTCCCCCTCGACAACCTCACCCGGGACGCGATCCGCCGCGTCTACCGGGGGGACATCCACAACTGGCAGCAGATCGGAGGCCCCGACCTGCCTGTCCTGCTGGTGAGCCGGGACGCCAACTCCGGTACCCGCGAGGTCTTCCAGCGCCGAGTCCTTGGCCGCAACGAACCCGCCCAGTCCTCCCGCGACTGCACCACGAAGGACGACCCGCAGGCCCCCGTCATCCGCTGTGAACTCGACTCGACCGACCAGGTCCTGGCCGAGGTCGGCCGGCTCGACGGCGCCATCGGCTACAGCGAGCTGCGCACGGGGACCAAACCCGCGGGGGCGCACCCGATCGCCATCGACGGCGCCACCCCGTCCGTCGACACGATCGGCACCAGCAGCTACCCGTACCGCGAGATCGAGTACGCGTACACCTACGGCAGCCCGCCCGCCGACTCGCTGGCCTCCAGCTTCCTCTCCTACCTCAGCCGCGGCAGCGGGCAGGACGTCGTGCGCACCCACGGCCACCTGCCGTGCGCGACGCCGGAGGGGCTGCGGATCTGCGGGGAGGACGCGCGCTGAGGGCGCGTGCCGGAACGGCGAGGGCCGAGGCCGTTCACCCTGCAACCGGAACGGCGAGGACCGAAGCCGCCCGCCCGCTACCGGAACGACGAGGCCGGGGCCCGACATGCCGGAGGGCCGGGGCGATGGTGCCGCCCCGGCCCTCCTCCGCTCCGGTATGCCTACAGGAACGAGTTGATCTCGATGGTCTCGGTACGGCCGGGGCCGACACCGATCGCGGAGATCGGGGCGCCGGACATCTCCTCCAGCGCCTTCACGTACGCCTGGGCGTTCTTCGGCAGGTCGCCGAAGGTCTTCGCCTTGGTGATGTCCTCGGACCAGCCCGGCAGCATCTCGTAGATCGGCTTCGCGTGGTGGAAGTCGGTCTGGTTGTACGGGAGTTCCTCGACGCGCTTGCCGTCGATCTCGTACGCCACGCACACCGGGATCTGCTCCCAGCCGGTCAGCACGTCGAGCTTGGTGAGGAAGAAGTCGGTCAGGCCGTTGACCCGGGTCGCGTACCGCGCGATCGGGGCATCGAACCAGCCGCAGCGGCGGTCACGGCCGGTGGTGACACCGCGCTCGCCACCGATCCTGCGCAGCGCCTCGCCGTCCTCGTCGAGCAGTTCCGTGGGGAACGGACCGGCGCCGACGCGGGTGGTGTACGCCTTGAGGATGCCGATGACCCGGCTGATCTTCGTCGGGCCCACGCCGGAACCGGTGCAGGCGCCGCCGGCGGTCGGGTTCGACGAGGTGACGAAGGGGTACGTGCCGTGGTCGACGTCGAGCAGCGTGCCCTGACCGCCCTCGAAGAGGACGACCTTGCCCTCGTCGATGGCGTTGTTCAGGATCAGCGTCGTGTCGGCGACGTAGGGCCTGATTTGCTCCGCGTACTGGAGCATGTCCTCGACGACCTTGCCGGCCTCGATGGCGCGCCGGTTGAAGACCTTGGCCAGAAGCTGGTTCTTCTGCTCCAGGGCCGCCTCGACCTTCTGCTCCAGGATCGACTCGTCGTAGAGGTCCTGGACGCGGATGCCGACCCGGTTGATCTTGTCCGCGTACGTCGGGCCGATACCGCGCCCGGTCGTACCGATCTTGCGCTTGCCGAGGAACCGTTCCGTCACCTTGTCGACGGTGACGTTGTACGGGGTGATCAAATGAGCGTTACCGCTGATCAGCAGCTTGGACGTGTCCACGCCGCGATCGTTCAGCCCACTCAGCTCGGAGAGCAGGACCGCAGGGTCGACGACGACACCGTTACCGATGACCGGGGTACACCCCGGTGAAAGGATTCCGGAGGGGAGGAGATGAAGTGCGTACTTCTGGTCACCGACGACCACCGTGTGGCCGGCATTGTTGCCGCCTTGGTAGCGCACCACATAGTCCACGGATCCACCGAGGAGGTCGGTGGCCTTTCCCTTGCCCTCGTCACCCCACTGAGCACCGAGCAGCACAAGTGCGGGCACAGGCGTACACCCCTTCCGGGCGGGGCATGTCCAAGGTCAGGGGGCGTACGTAAACGCTGTACATGCCGTACGACGTTGTACGACAAGGCCTGAACCGTCGAACCGGGTGCCCCGGAATAGACGAAGCCCCTGGCGCAATAGCGCAAGGGGCTCTTGCACCAAGATGCTACCCGAGGAAGGACCGAGGTGTCGGCTGCCCAGCCCCCCGGTAACGGTGCGCCCCATTTGCTGGTGGTGATCGATCCGGTCGCCCGCCGGACGGACGGCGAGTCCGTCCGGATCGCAAAAGACGTGTTGAGCGCCGGTTCGCACGCCAAGATCTGCCTTCCGGACGGACCCGAGGAGTTCGCCCGCGCCCTGTCCCGCAGGGGTACCCGCCGGCCTGTGGTGATCGGCGACGACCGGGCGCTGCGTCGTGCGGTGGCCCTGCTCCATCGGGAGCGAGAACCGGCCATGAGCGCGCTCTCGCTCATCCCTGTCGGGGCCGCGACGGCCCTGGAACTTGCGCACTCGCTCGGCGTGCCGATGGGCGCGGTGGCAGCGGCGCGCACGGCGCTGGACGGTGCGGTGCGCCGGCTGGACCTGCTGGTCGACGACAGCGACGGCGTCGTCCTGGGCGCGCTGCGGATCCCGGCCCTCAGCGGTGCACCGGGGACGCAGCCGGACCGCACGGGCGTCACCGCTGTCTGGGACACCTGCCGCTCCCTGGTCCGCACCCTGGTGCACCCCGCACCTTCGGCCCCGGGCGCCCCGCCGGCCACGCACCGGCTGCGCATCGAGGCGGACGGCGTCGTGCTGAACGATCTGGGCCGCCCGGTCGAATCGGTGACGGTGACCTCGGGCTGCGGCGACGACGGCGTCGCCGAGGTGACGATCCACGCGCCCGGCGGCGACCCGATGACCACAGGGGCCAAGGCCGTCACGGTCTCCGGCGCGGACTTCCGCTACCGGGCGGACATACAGGTGGGCGGCCCGGTGCGCACCCGGACGTGGACGGTACGGGCGGGGGCCTGGGGGCTGATGCTGCCGGATCCGGAGGGATAACCTCCGCGTCGAGGGGCGGGGCAGGCCGGTTCGCTCGATCTCCCGCTACCGCGGACGGGCCCCTGCGATACCGGTTGCCGGCCCGGTGGTGGTGCGTGGCCGACACTGCGGGGGTGACCCCGGCGGTGCCCCCCGCGGCAGGGCGGGCGCTGTTCAGGCGTCCCGCGAGCTCTCGGCCCCCGGCAGGTCGAGGGTTTTCCGGTGGGCCTCCCAGCGGTCCATCATGGCGCCCAGCTCCGACTGCATGAACTCGAAGAACGCCGCCGTCTCCGCGATCCGGGCGCCCGCCGGCGTGTGCTCCCCCAGCGTGCGCGCCCCGTCCCTGAGGGTCTGCTCCCAGCGGGTGAGCACCCGGTCGCGACCGGCGAAGGTGGTGTACCAGATCTCGTTGTGCAGGCGGTAGCGGTCACGGCGCGAGCCCGGTTCGCGTTCGCGGCCGACCATGCTGACCTGCGTGAGGTAGTTGATCGCGCCGGACACCGCGGCGGGGCTGATCTGCAGGGCCAGGGCGAGCTCGGCCGAGGTCATGGACGCGTCGTCGGCGGCCAGCAGAGCGGCGAACACGCGGGACGCCATGCGCTGCATCCCCGCCTCGGTCATCTCGGACGCGAAGCGCTCGACGAACCGTGAGACCGCCTCGGCGTCCCGCTCCTCGTGCTCCTGGGCGGCACCTTGCGATTCGCGCGCGCCCTCTGCGGTTTCGCTGCTCATCGGCCCCTCGTTCTTCCGTACCCCGGTCACTCATCTGAGTTTATACGCTTCCTTAACTTCACAAGTTTGTGAAAGTAGCGTACGTTCAAAACCATGACGAAGGCAATCACCGTGGCCGGACTGCACAAGTCGTTCGGCCGGACACACGCGTTGGACGGGCTCGACCTGACCGTCGAGTCCGGTGAGGTGCACGGCTTCCTCGGACCGAACGGATCGGGGAAGTCCACCACCATCCGGGTCCTCCTGGGCATGCTGCGGGCCGATGCCGGCGCCGCCCAGCTGCTCGGACGCGACCCCTGGCGTGACGCGGTGGAGCTGCACCGGCACGTGGCGTACGTCCCCGGGGACGTCACCCTGTGGCGCAGTCTCTCCGGGGGCGAGGTGATCGATCTGTACGGGCGGCTGCGTGGCGGTCTCGACGAAGCCAGGCGCGCGGACCTCGTCGAGCGCTTCGAACTCGACCCGACGAAAAAGGGACGGACGTACTCCAAAGGGAACCGGCAGAAGGTGGCCCTGGTCGCCGCGTTCGCCTCCGATGTGGACCTGCTGATCCTGGACGAGCCGACCAGCGGGCTCGACCCCCTGATGGAGGAGGTCTTCCAGAGCTGCGTCGTCGAAGCACGTGACCGCGGGCGTACGGTGCTGCTCTCCAGCCACATCCTCAGCGAGGTCGAATCGCTCTGCGACCGGGTCAGCATCATCCGGCAGGGCCGGACGGTGGAGACGGGCTCGCTGGCCGGCATGCGGCATCTGACGCGCACGAACATCACCGCCGAGCTGGCGGACGCTCCGGACGGCCTGGCGCAGCTGCCCGGGGTGCACGACCTCGACGTCCGGGGGCGGCAGGTCTCGCTCCAGGTCGACACGGACAAGCTGGACGCCGTCCTCAAGTCGCTCTCCGCGTCCGGGGTCCGGTCGCTGACCAGCACCCCACCCACGCTGGAGCAGCTCTTCCTCCGGCACTACACGGCGGACACCGGAGCCCGCACCGAACAGGGCGCGGGGGTGGCGGCGCGATGACGGCCGTGACCATGAGCGCGACGACCGGCGCGAGGCGCCGGGCCAGGACCGGCCGGCTCGCGGGGACCTGGCCCCTGCTGAGGCTCGCCCTGCGGCGCGACCGGATCATCATGCCCGTCTGGGTGCTCGTGCTGGGCGGGTCCTTCTCTTCCGTCGGGCAGTCCATCGCCTCGCTCTACGACACCGCCGCACAGCGTGCCGAGCTCGCCGCCTCGATGAACGGCAACAGCTCGTTGCGCGCGATGTACGGGCCCGCGTTCGGCGACTCCGTCGGCGCGCTCGTCAGCTGGCGCATGATCGCCTTCGGCGCGGCACTGGCTGCGGTGATGAGCCTGGTCGTCGTCGTGCGCCACACCCGCGAGGAGGAGGAGACCGGCCGTCAGGAGATGCTCTCCTCAGCCATGGTGGGGCGCCGGGCCCCACTCACCGCCGCGCTGCTCGCCGCTCTGATCGCCAACGCCGCTCTGGGCCTCGTCATCGTGGTGGGCATGGCCGGATCGGGGGCGGGCGGAGCCGGAGCGGTGGCGCTCGCAGCGGCTGTGGCCGGAACCGGTGCGCTGTTCGCCTGCACCGCCGCGATCGCCGCGCAGTTCACCGAGAGCGCGCGCCTCGCGAAAGGGCTGACGGCAGCGGTGATCGGCGCCGCGTTCGTCCTGAAGGCGGCGGGCGACTCCGCGACGGATGACGGCTCATCGGTGCTCACCTGGCTCTCCCCGCTCGGCTGGGCGGAGAACGTCCGGCCGTACGCGGGCGAGCGGTGGTGGGTACTGCTCGTGATAGCCGGGGCCGTGGCCGTGCAGTGCGCGGTGGCATACACCCTGGCCGGGCGCCGCGATGTCGGCATGAGCTTCCTGGCGACGCGGCCGGGGCCCGCCCGGGGCCGGATCTCCACCGCCCTCGGCCTTGCGGTGCGCCTCCAGCGCGGTGCGCTCCTGGGGTGGACGGCGTCCTTCGCCGCAGTCGGAGTCGTCTTCGGCGGGCTGACAGGCGGCGCGGCCGATCTCGTCGGGGACAACCGGAAGACCAGGGAGATCTTCGAGCGGATGGGCGGACAGTCCGGCCTGACCGACGCGTTCCTCGCCTCGATGGTCTCCGTACTCGGCACGGTGGCGGCCCTGTACATCGTCTCCTCGGTGCTGCGCCTGCATGGCGAGGAGACCGCCGGGCGTGCGGAACCGGTGCTCGCCGGCGGGGTCGGCCGGACCGGCTGGGCCGCCGGTCATCTGCTCATCGCCTTCGGCGGCGCGGCACTGATCATGGCGGCCGGCGGTGTCGGTCTGGCGGCGGGTTACGGACACGAACTCCCCGCCGTGCTGGGCGCCTCGCTGGTGCAGCTGCCCGCCGTATGGCTGCTGGGCGGGGTGACGGTCCTGCTGTACGGGGCGCTGCCCAGGGCCGCCGCGGTGGGCTGGGGTCTGGTCGGCCTCTGCCTGGCGCTGGGCTGGACAGGCCCCGCCCTGGATCTTCCGCAGCCGGTGATGGACGTGTCGCCGTTCACGCACCTCCCCAGGCTGCCGGGGGCGGCGGGCATGGAGTGGGGGCCGGTGGCGCTCCTCACCGCCACCGCGGTGGCGTTGGTGGCGGGCGGCCTGGGCGCTCTGCGACGGCGGGACATGCTGAACTGAGGTGTCGTGCGGGGGCCGGGCGGGGGTGCCGCCCGGCCGCCGGGTCAGAGCTCGACGCGCAGTTCCTTCACGCCTCTGATCACGTACCCCGGGTTCCATTCCGGTTCTTCGACCAGCCGCATGCCGGGTGCCCCGCGCAGCAACTCACCGAAGGAGGTCGTCAGTTCCACCCGGGCCAGCGGCGCCCCGAGGCAGAAGTGGATGCCCGCGCCGAAGGTGATGTGCGGGTTCTCCTGGCGGGAGAGATCCAGGTCGTCCGGGGCCGCGAAGCGGGCAGGATCGCGATTGGCCGATCCGAAGAGCAGGGCCACCTCCGAACCGCGCGGAATGACCGTGCCGTCGATCTCGATGTCGTCGAGCACCCAGCGCTCGAACATCTGCAACGGGGTGTCGTACCGCATCAGCTCCTCCACCGCGGTGGGCAGGAGTCCGTGGTCCGCCCGCAGTGCGGCCAGCTGGTCCGGGTGGCGCAGCAGCGTCCACCAGCCGTTCACCGTGGTGTTGACGGTCGCCTCGTGTCCCGCGTTCAGGAGCAGCACGCACGTGGAGACCATCTCCTGCTCGGTCAGTCGCTCGCCCTCGTCATGGGCGGCGATGAGCGCGGAGATCAGATCCGGACCCGGGTTCCCGCGCCGCTCGGCGATCAGCTCGCGCAGGTACGCGGAGAAGTCGAGGGACGCGCGGACAGCGGCGCGGGCGGTCTCCTCGGACGGGTTCAGCTCGAACATCCCGCAGATCGCGGCCGACCAGGGCCGCAGCGGCGCACGGTCGGACTCCGGGATGCCGAGCATTTCCGCGATCACGGCGACCGGCAGTGGCTCCGCCACCGCCGTGAGCAGGTCACCCCCGCCCTGCGCGACGAAGTCGTCGACGAGTCCTGCGGCCAGCCGCTGGACGGTCGGGACCAGCTGTTCGACGGTGCGCGGGGTGAACGCCTTGGCGACCAGCCGCCGGATACGCGTGTGGTCCGGCGGTTCGAGGTCCAGCAGCCCCTGCCCGTTGAGCGTCTCGAACGGCTCGTGTGCGGCCGGCGGCGGTGTCCGGCCGAACTCCTCGTGCGTGAACCGGTGCAGGTAGGTCCGGCCCAGCCGCCGGTCCCGCAGCAGCGCCGACACGTCTGCGTAGTGCGGGACGAGCCACTGATCGGTCGCCTCGAAGTAGTGCGCCCGGCCGGTGGCACGCAGCTCGGCGTAGGCGGGGTACGGGTCGGCGACGAACGCAGCCGACCAGGGAGCGAACGGTGCGGCGGAACCGGAGGCGGAGTGCGTGAGCTGGTCCATGGCCCGACGCTAACGGGCCCCCCGGCCCCGGGCCAGCCCTGCCCCGGGGCCGGGGGCCGGGCAAGGCCGGGCGAGGCCAGGCAGCGACCGGGCGGGGCAGGCCCCTACGACGGCGTGACCAGCCGGGCCTCGTAGGCGAAGACGGCGGCCTGGGTGCGGTCGCGCAGGCCCAGCTTGACCAGGATGCGGCTGACATGGGTCTTGATGGTGGACTCGGCGACCACCAGGTGCGAGGCGATCTCCGCGTTCGACAGGCCCTGCGCGATCAGCACGAGCACCTCCGTCTCGCGCTCCGTGAGGTCGCCGATCTGGGCGAGGGCAGGCGGTCGGGGGGCCGCCGCGAGCTTGGAGAACTCGGCGATCAGGCGCTTGGTGACCGTGGGCGCCAACAGCGCCTCGCCCGACGCCACCACCCGCACACCGTCCGCGAGTTGCCGGGCCGAGGCGTCCTTGAGGAGGAAGCCGGACGCACCGGCGCGCAGCGCCTGGTAGACGTACTCGTCGAGGTCGAAGGTGGTGAGGACCAGCACCTTCGCGTCCGCGTCGGCGGCGACGATCTCGCGGGTCGCCTCGATGCCGTTGAGCTCCGGCATCCGGATGTCCATCAGCACCACGTCGGGACGGAGCGCGGCGACCTGGGCGACGGCCTCCCGCCCGTTCACCGCCTCGCCGACGACCTCGATGCCCGGCATCGCGTTGAGCAGGACCGAAAAACCCTCGCGGACCATCATCTGGTCGTCGACGATCAGCACCCGGATCGGCGTACCGGCGGGGGCCGTCATGACTGCTCCGCGGCGGGGGCGTCGGAGGGGGCGGCCTGCACGGGGATGAAGGCGGTGACCTCGTAACCGCCTTCCGCGGTGGACTCCGCCGTCATCTCACCGTTCAGCATCGCCACCCGCTCCCGCATGCCGGTGATCCCGTGCCCCGCGCCGGGCGAGGGCTTCACCGGACCGGTCGGCGGACCGTTGACGACACGCAGCCCGAGCCCGCTCAGCACATAGCCGATCTCGACCTTCGCGGTGGCGCCCGGTGCGTGCCGCAGGCTGTTGCTGAGGGCTTCCTGAATGATCCGGTACGCCGAGAGCTCGACGCCCTGCGGCAACTCGCGCACCGCACCGGTCACGGTCTTCTCCGTCGCCAGTCCGGCCTCGCCGACATTGGCGAGCAGCCCGTCCAGTTCGGCCAGGGTGGGCTGCGGGGCGTCGGGCGCCTCGTAGTCCTCGGCCCGTACGACGCCGAGCACCCGGCGCAGTTCGGTGAGGGCCGCGACGGCGTTCTCCCGGATCGTGACGAAGGCCTGCTCCAGCTCGGGCGGCGGGTTCTCCACCCGGTACGGGGCCGCTTCGGCCTGGATCGCGACGACCGACATGTGGTGGGCGACCACGTCGTGCAGCTCTCGGGCGATGGTGGTGCGCTCCTCCAGCAGCGTGCGCCGGTCGCGTTCGACAGCGGTGACCGTGCGCTGCACGGTCACCTCGCGCTCCGCCTCACGGCGGATCTGCACCACGGTGACCAGGAGCAGTCCGAACGCGGAGACCACCGCCATGGCCGCGGTGGAAGGGCCCCCGTCCCACCCTCCGGCGTTCTCCAGGACCGTGCCGAACAGCACGGTCAGGCCCCACATCCAGGCAGCGGTACGCGGCCGGGTCCTCGCGGCGACGACGACCAGCACCACCAGGTGGGCGAAGAAGGTGCTCGGCATCCACGGTCCGTCGGAGGCGCCGACGACCATGCTCACCGGCATGAGTGCCATCGACATCCAGAACGCCCCGACCGGCCGGATCAGCGTCATCCCGACGCAGCCGGCCGGCAGCAGCCCCGAGATGAGGACTCCGGCGTTGCCCGTGACGGAGAACCCCATCATGAAGACGAGCAGAGCGGCGGCGAGGACCACCGCGTGCGGCGTCCACTCGGCGCGCGCCCGGAGCCGCTCCGGCAGCCTCCTGGTCAGCACCCCGTCGGTCCGCATCGGCGGCAGCGGGCGGTAGGCGAACGCGTCGTGGACGAGGTCCTGGCGCAGGCCGCCTATCGCCCCTGCGGCCACCCGGAGCTCCGGGCTTCTGGTCTTGGTCTGGGTCACGCTTCCACGGTAGGGGGCGCGGCACCCCGGGTCGTCCGCAGTGATACGGATCCTGAACCGTCCGTCGCAAGTACTACCCGGGTCCGTCGCGGTGCCGCGGCAGCGGTCCTACCAGGCCAGCTGGGCGATCTCCTCGGCGACCACGGCGCACGCGTCGGCCGCCGGGTCGATCAGCGGGAAGTGCCCGACGTCCGGCAGCAGCGTCAGCCCCACCGTCTCGCCCTCCTTGGCCGCCGCGTCGACGAACGCCTCCGAGACGGCCTGCGGCACGGTCAGGTCGACGGTGCCCTGCACCACCGCGGTGGCGATGCCGGTGGGCAGCAGCAGAGCCGGGTCGGCGTGCGCGCTCCGCTCGGCGAAGTCCTCCGCGGCCCCCAGGAACTGCCCGACCGCTCCGGAGCACACATCCAGCCCGACGGCCGAGGCGAAGTCCGCGATGGGGGCGAGCGCGACCACTCCGCGCAGCGCGGGCGCACGCGGCAGCCGCCACGGCGAGCCCTCGGGCAGTACGTGCCGGGCGGCGGCCCACAGCGCCAGCTGCCCGCCCGCGGAGTGCCCGGTGACGACGACCCGCCGGGCATCCGCAGCGGGCAGGTGCCGCGCCAGCAGCTCCGGCAGCGCGTCCATCGCCGCGGCGACGTCGTCGAACGTCTCCGGCCAGCGCCCGGCGACGGGGCCGGAGCCCCGCTGCTGCGGAAGCTCGCTGCCGCGCCGGTACTCGACACTGGCGACAGCGAAGCCACGACGGGCCAGGAAGTCCGCGAACGGCGACACATGGGCCCGGTCGTACGGCGCCCTCCAGGCCCCGCCGTGCAGGACGACCACGACGGGTGCGCCTGCGCGTCGGTCCCGCGGGGCGTAGAAGTCGATCACCTGGTCGGGGTGGCTGCCATAGGCGGCGAAGTCGTCGGGAACGACGGCCGGATGCGAGAAGGCCGACTCGGTCTCGGCGGCGTCCCGCTCACGCGCGGCAGAATCCGACATGCTGCTCCAACCGTCCTTGTCACCCGGCCAACTGGCCTGATCTGCGGGGACGGTATCAGTACGGCGACGGTGCCTGCCCGGTGGGCGATCAACGCGGCCGGCCTGTGACGGGCGGG
>NZ_JBEXXX010000012.1:13372-185102 GCF_040630635.1 Streptomyces sp. NPDC005761
GGGCGCGAGACCCGGGCGGGCGCGAGACCCGGGCGGGCGCGAGACCCGGGCGGGCGCGAGACCCGGGCGGGCGCGAGACCCGGGCGGGCGCGAGACCCGGGCGGGCGCGAGACACTGCGTGCCCCTCGGACCGGCGGGCACGGAACACCGCGAGTGCCCCGGACCCCGCAGGGCGGACACCGCGGGCCCTCGGACCGGGCGGGGAGGAACACCGCGGAACCCCCGGCCGGCGGGCGCGAGACACCGCATGGACCGTCCGGCGACCGGGGCGAGCCGGTCGCCGGACTGATCCGGCAGCCTACGCCGCCGGAGCCGCCGAAGCGGTCAACACGTCCGCGAGCACCCGCGCCGCGCGTTCCGCGTCGGCGAACCCCACGTACAGCGGGGTGAAGCCGAACCGCAGCACGTCCGGCCGCCGCAGATCCCCGACGACGCCGCGCGCGATGAGCGCGCCCATCACGGGTTCGGCGTCCTCGCACCGGAGCGCGACCTGGCTTCCGCGTTCCGCGTGGGCGGCCGGGGTGACGGAGGTGACCCGGCCCTCGGGGGCGTACGCGGCGACGCACTCCAGGAAGAAGTCCGTCAGCGCCAGGGACTTGGCCCGCACCTCGTCGATCCCGACGCCGTCCCAGACGTCGAGGGAAGCCTCCAGGGCCAGCATGGACAGGATGTCGGGGGTCCCGACCCTGCCCCGTACGGCGCCGTCCGCGGGCGCGTACCCGGGCGTCATCGCGAACGGGTCGGCATGCGACGTCCACCCCGGCAGGGGCGAGTCGAAGGCGGCCTGATGCCGCTCGGCGACGTACAGGTAGGCGGGCGAACCGGGCCCGCCGTTCAGGTACTTGTACGTGCAGCCGACCGCCAGGTCCACCCCGTGGGCGTCCAGCCCGACGCGAAGCGCGCCCGCGCTGTGGCACAGGTCCCAGACGGTGATCGCGCCCGCGGCGTGCACGGCGGCGGTGAGGCCGGGCAGGTCGTGGAGCCGGCCGGAGCGGTAGTCGACGTGGTTGAGCAGCACGGCTGCGGTACGCGGGCCGAGCGCGCCCGGGACGTCGGCGGGGGCGACCGGGACGATCCGGTGGCCGGTCATCCGGGCCGCGGACGTGGCGATGTACCCGTCGGTGGGGAACGTGGAGGCGTCGACCAGGATCTCGTCACGGCCCGCCGGCGCGAGCCTGCTCGCGGCGACGACGGCCTTGAAGACGTTCACGCTCGTCGAGTCGCCGACGACGATCTGTCCCGCGGCCGCGCCGACGATCGGGGCGATGCGGTCTCCGATCCGCTCCGGCGCCGTCCACCAGCCGCTCTCGTCCCAGGACCTGATGCGCAGCTCGCCCCACTCGCGGGTGAGGACCTCCTGGAGCCGGGCGGGCACGTGGCGGGGCAGCGCGCCCAGCGAGTTGCCGTCCAGGTAGACGGTGTCGTCGAGGGTGAAGAGCTTCCGCAGCGGTGCGAGTTCGTCCGCGGTGTCGAGCGCCTGTGCGCGCTCCTGGAGATCAGACATGGCTGCGGGCCGTCCAGAGCTCGGGGAACACGTTCTTCGTGGCGCGCTTCTCCAGCCAGGCCACCCCGGCGGAGCCGCCGGTGCCGGTCTTGGAGCCCATGGCCCGCCGGGTCGCGACGAGGTGGTCGTTGCGCCATCGCCAGACGAGCTCACCCACGTCGGTGAGCACCTCGCCGAGCCGTACCAGTTCGTCGTTCTGGTCGGGGTTGGCGTAGATCTCCGCCCAGACGGCCTCGACCTCGGGCGAAGGCTCGTACTTCTGGGTCAGGTCGCGGCCCAGCACGTCCTGCGGTATCGCGTGGCCGCGCCGGGCGAGCAGGGCGAGCGCCTCGTCGTACAGACCGGGCTCGCCGAGGGCCTTCTCCAGCTCCGCGTGTACGCGGGGCGCGCCCCGGTGCGGTACGAGCATGGACGCGGACTTGTCGCCGAGCAGGAACTCCATCCGCCGGTACATGGCCGACTGGAAACCGGAGCCCTCGCCCAGCGAGGACCGGTAGGAGTTGAACTGGGCGGGGGTGAGCTGGGCGAGCGGCGTCCAGGAGGCGTTCAGCGCCTCCAGCTCGCGCAGGGACCGCTTCAGGGCGTCCTGCGCGATGTCCAGCCGGTCCTCGCGCATCGCGTGCGCGGCGGTCTCCCACTCATGGACGATGACGGTGAACCACAGCTCCATGACCTGGGTGGTGACCAGGAAGACCATTTCGCCGGGGTCGTCCGAGCGGAGGTGCTGGAGGTGGGTCAGGACATCCGCCTGGACATAGTCCTCGTACGGAGTCGTTCCCGCGAAGTCGAGGTGCGGGGTCTGCGCACCGGTGGCTTCGGGGTCGGGGTGAATCGTCGACATTGCTGTCTCCTCGACACGAGCTTCCGGGTAGCGGTCCGCCCCCACCCTGAGGTGGTGGAGCTCCGGTCCCCTGCCCGCATCCTAAGCGGAGATCCGCAGGCCGCGACAGCGCACGGGCCCCGCGGACGGCGATCGTCCGCGGGGCCCGGCCGGGGCGTGCGCCTGCTAGCCGAGGGTCTCGGCGGCGGTCGGCGAGGAGTCCCGGAGGAACGACGAGCAGCGCTCGTACTCCTCCTGCTCACCGATCGACTGCGCGGCCCGCGCGAGGGCGTGCAGGGCGCGCAGGAAGCCGCGGTTCGGCTCGTGCTCGAACGGTACGGGGCCGTGGCCCTTCCAGCCGGCCCGGCGCAGGGCGTCCAGGCCACGGTGGTAGCCGGTGCGGGCGTAGGCGTACGACTCGATGACCCGGCCGCCCTCGTACGCCTCGTCGGCGAGCTGTGCCCAGGCCAGCGACGAGGTCGGGTACTTCGCCGCGACTTCGGCGGGCGCGGTGCCGGCGGCGAGCAGTTCGCGCGGCTCCGGGTCGTCGGGCAGATGGGTCGGGGCAGGGCCCCCGAGCAGGTTCTCGTGGATCGACATGGGTTCAAGTGTGCCTGCCTCCGGCGCCGCCCGGGGCATCCGGTGCGCACAATGCCGCGAAACGTCTAGGACCTGTCCGGAGCGGGTTCCAGCGGAGGGCTCGTGACGCCGCAGTGCATGGTGCACTCCGGCTGCGCGGTGTCCTGCACGGCCGGCGGCGTACGCACGGTCGTCCACGCGATGAGGGCGCCGAGAACCAGCAGCCCCGCGCACATGGGGATGGCACGCCGGAAGGTCGCGGCGAACTCGCCGGCGTCCCGGTAGGCCTCCGGCCCCATCCCGGCGAGCAGTGGCAGGGCGGCCACCGCGATCAGTCCGGCGGCACGGGCGGCGGCGTTGTTGATGCCGCTGGCGAGGCCGGCCCGTGCGGTCTCCACGGAGGCCAGGACGGTCGCGGTGAGGGGCGCCACGAGGGTGACGAGGCCGACGCCGAGTACCGCGACGGCGGGGAGCACGTCGGCCAGGTATCCGGTCACGGAACTGGACCCCGGCCCCACGCGCAGCATCAGCAGCATTCCGGCGGCGGCGATCAGGGGACCGGCGGTGAGCGGGATACGGGGGCCGATGCGCCGGCCCAGCTCGCCGGACGAGGCGGAGAACAGCAGCATCAGCACGGTGGTCGGCAGCAGGGCGGTGCCGGCGCCTAGCGCGGAGTAGCCCGCCACGACCTGGAGCTGGATGGCGGAGAGGAAGAAGAAGCCGCCGAGCGCCGCGTACACGCAGAGGGTGACGATGTTGACGGCGGTGAACTGCCGGGACGCGAACACCGACGGTGGCAGCATGGGGTCCGCCCGCCGCCGCTCGACCTGGACGAACGCGGCCCCGAGCAGCACGCCGCCCACGGCCGCACCGATCACGGCCGGGGAAGCACCCTGCCCCGGCGCCTCGATCAGCGCGTACGTCACCAGCGCGAGCGCGAGCGCGGCGAGAGCGGCCCCCAGGACGTCGAAGCGGCCGTGCGCGTGCGGGTCCCGGGACTCCGGTACGTGGCGCAGGGCGACGGGCACGCAGATCGCGGCGAGCGGCAGGTTGAGGAGGAACACCCACCGCCAGCCGGGCCCGTCGACGAGCCATCCGCCGACGAACGGCCCGACGGCGGCACCTACCCCGCCGAGCCCCGACCACAGCCCCACCGCGCGGGCCCGGTCGTCCGGGTGGAAGCTCGCCTGGATCAGGGCCAGCGACCCCGGGGTGAGCAGCGCGCCGCCGACACCCTGGAGGGCGCGGGCGGCGATGAGCACGTTCGCGTCGGGCGCGACTCCGCAGAGCAGCGAGGCGGCCGCGAACCACACCACGCCGACGACGAAGACCCGGCGCCGCCCGTACCGGTCACCGAGCGCTCCCCCGAGCAGGATCAGCCCGGCAAGGGTCAGCATGTAGGCGTTGACGGTCCACTGGAGCGCGGCCAGGCCGGTGCCGAGGTCCTCACCGATGCGGGGCAGGGCGACGTTGATGACCGTGGAGTCGAGCATGGCCATGCTCGACCCGAGCACGGTCGTGAGGACGACCCAGCGTCCGGTGGGGGAAGCGACGCGAATACCGCCGGGCCCTGCTGCTTGCTCCGCCATGGGCTCAGCATCGCAAAATCGGGCCCCTCCGGCGATCGAGGAGCGGAGGTCCGGGGCAGCGTTCCTGAACGGCCCCCACTCCCCGCCCCCCTATGCGGCGCCCCGCACCGCCTCCACCGCCCTGATCAGCGCCTCCACTCCTGCCTCCACCTTGCTCCGCGCACACCCCACGTTCAGCCGTACGAAGCCCTCCGCCCCGTACACGCTCCCCGGCATCACCGCGACCCGCTCCCGCTCGACCAGCACGCGCTGGAGCGCCTCGTCACTCTCGACGCCGGCCCGCCGCAGGTCGATCCAGGCCAGGTACCCGGCCTGCGGCGGCTCCCACTCCAGGCCGGGGAACGCCGCGTTCAGCCGCTCCGCGACCAGCGCCAGGTTCCCGGCGACGTACGCGCGCGCGGCGTCCAGCCACCCCGCGCCGTCCCGGTACGCGGCGATGTGCGCGGTGAGCGAGAGCACCGCCGGTGAGGCCAGGCCCTCCGCGGTCTCCATCCGGCGCAGGAACTCCGTCCGGTCCTCGGAGCGGCCGATGAGGCCGTACGAGCCGGTCAGCGCCGGGAAGTTGAAAGCCTTCGAGGCCGAGGTGACGAGTGCCCAGCGCCCGTCACCCGCCACCCGCGTCCACGGCACATGGACGCGCCCGTCGTGCACGAAGTCCGCGTGGATCTCGTCGCTGATCACCGCCACACCGTGGAGCGCGGCGAGCGCGGCCATCTCCGTGAGCTCCGCCTGTGTCCACACCCGCCCCGACGGGTTGTGCGGCGAACAGACCACGAGCACCTTGCTGTCCTCCCGCGCGAGCTCCCGCTCCAGCGCCTCCGTGTCCCCGAGACCCACGCCCCGCAGCTC
The DNA here is from genome assembly GCF_040630635.1 of Streptomyces sp. NPDC005761. NCBI lineage: Bacteria > Bacillati > Actinomycetota > Actinomycetes > Kitasatosporales > Streptomycetaceae > Streptomyces > Streptomyces sp. NPDC005761. The sequence continues at coordinate 18,714 of NZ_JBEXXX010000012.1, forward strand.
GCGGCCGAGCCCGGTGACCGCCTTGCGGAAGCCGTCGTACGTCGGCGTGTGGACGACGACCCCGTCCCCCTCGGCCGTCCACATCTGGAGCAGCTGCGACAACTGGCTGAGCACGGACGGCCCGTACACCAGGCCATCGGTGTCGATCACGGTGCCGTAGCGGGTCGCGAACCAGTGGGCCACCGCCGGGCGGAAGTCGCCCAGCCGCCAGTCGGTGTAGCCGAACACGCCGTGGTCGAGCCGCGCCCGCAGGGCGCTCAGCACCTCGGGAGCCGTCTCGAAGTCCATGTCCGAGATGGTGAACGGCAGCAGCCCGTCCACCCCGAACCGTTCCGCGACCCCGTCCCACTGCACACTCCAGGTGCCACGCCGGTCGATGACGGTGTCGAAGTCGTAGGACGTGCTCACAGCTCTTCCCTCACATCGTTCGTGCCGGGTACGGACATGCCACGGGCCCGGCACCCCAAGGGGTGCCGGGCCCGGGCAGGCATCCGTACGGGTTACTTCAGCTTGGTGCCGGTGGACCGCAGGTTGGCGCAGGCCTCCGTGACGCGCTTGGCCATGCCGCCCTCGGCGGACTTGCCCCAGCTGCGCGGGTCGTAGACCTTCTTGTTGCCGACCTCTCCGTCGACCTTCAGCACGCCGTCGTAGTTACGGAACACGTGGTCCACGATCGGACGGGTGAAGGCGTACTGCGTGTCGGTGTCGAGGTTCATCTTCACGACGCCGTTCTCCAGCGCGGTGGCGATCTCCTCGGCGGTGGAGCCGGAGCCGCCGTGGAAGACGAAGTCGAACGGGGAAGCCTGGCCGTACTTGGCGGCGACGCCCTCCTGGAGGTCCTTGAGGAGCTCGGGGCGCAGCACGACGTTGCCCGGCTTGTAGACACCGTGCACGTTGCCGAAGGACGCGGCCAGCAGGTAGCGGCCCTTCTCGCCCAGACCGAGCGCCTCGGCGGTGCGGAGCGCGTCGTCGACGGTCGTGTAGAGCTCGTCGTTGATCTCGTGGGTGACGCCGTCCTCCTCGCCACCGGTCGGGGTGATCTCGACCTCGAGGATGATCTTGGCGGCGGCAGCCTTGGCCAGCAGCTCCTGGCCGATGGCCAGGTTGTCGGCCAGCGTCTCGGCCGAGCCGTCCCACATGTGAGACTGGAAGAGCGGGTTGAGACCCTTGGCGACGCGCTCCGCGGAGACGTCGATCAGCGGACGTACGTACGTGTCCAGCTTGTCCTTGGGGCAGTGGTCGGTGTGCAGCGCGACCGTGATGTCGTACTTGGCGGCGACGATGTGCGCGAACTCGGCGAGGGCAACGGCGCCCGTGACCATGTCCTTGTTGTACTGGCCGCCCAGGAACTCCGCCCCACCGGTGGAGATCTGGACGATGCCGTCGCTCTCGGCCTCCGCGAAACCGCGCAGCGCAGCGTGCAGGGTCTGCGTCGACGTCACATTGATGGCCGGGTAGGCGAACTTGCCTGCCTTCGCCCGGTCGAGCATCTCGGCGTAGACCTCGGGGGTTGCGATGGGCATCTGTCCGCTCCTTGGGATGTGCGGTGTGCGTTGCTGGTTCCCTGACCTGGGGGCGACGTCATCGTCGCCCCCATCTTCCCAGACTCTGGCCCCGGCTCCACCCGGTGTACTCGCCAGCGTTCCCACGTTCTCGCTGCAGAGATACGACAAGGGGGGTCGGTTTCACGTGAAACCGACCCCCCTTGAGGGAAACCGCAGGTCAGGGCAGGTCGAGGTCCGGGACCGAGTAGACGTGGACATACGGGAGGCCCGCCTCGGCGATGGCCGGAGCCGCGCCACGCTCCACGATCACGGCGACGGCGACGACTTCGCCGCCCGCCTCACGGACCGCCTCGACGGCGGTCAGCGGGGAACCACCGGTCGTCGAGGTGTCCTCGACGACCAGGCAGCGGCGGCCCTTGACGTCCGTGCCCTCGATCCGGCGCTGCATGCCGTGGGCCTTCTGCGCCTTGCGCACCACGAACGCGTCCAGTTCCTGCCCGCGGGCGGCGGAGGCGTGCAGCATCGATGTGGCGACCGGGTCGGCACCCAGCGTCAGCCCACCCACACAGTCGTAGTCGAGCTCCGCGGTGGCGTCGAGCATGACCTGACCGACCATGGGAGCAGCCTTGCCGTCCAGCGTGATGCGGCGCAGATCGATGTACCAGTCGGCCTCGAGGCCGGAGGAGAGCGTCACCTTGCCGTGAACCACGGCCTTGTCCTTGATCTGCTGCAACAGCTCAGCGCGTACGTCAGTCATGACTACGAGGATAAGGCGCCCACCGGCTCCGTCTGCTCATCGCCCACCCCGACGCCCACCGGCTCCGTCTGCGTCATCGCCCACCCCGACGCCCGGTGGCGCCTGCGCGCTCAGAGCCTGCGCCAGCTCCAGGTCGTCGCGATCTCCAGGGGCTCGATCGGGGTGACGTAGCGGGGCGCGGTGTTCAGCCCGTTCGGCGGGCCCGACTGCGGCTCCACACAGACCGCCTCGTCCTGCTCGTCATAGATCACGACCCATTCGGTGCGGCTCTTCACCGTGAGCTCCAGCTGCTCCGGCCAGGTGAGGGTCACATCGACGCCGTCGGGCATACCGAAGCAGTCGTCCCACGGGCCGGCCAAGGGAGGGATCCGGCGCCCGGTCGGCAGATGGTTCGCCCCCCGCTCCTCCTGCCACGCGGCGTCGAAGTCGATCCGGACGTCCTCGCCCCCGCCGAGGCTGCGCCGGAACCACGGGTGCCAGCCCGCCTGGGCCGGGAAGGAGTCCCCGTACGTCTCGACGCCGAAGGCCAACGTCAGCGAGGACTCGGTCAGTTCGAAGGTCTGCGTCACCCGCCCCGGGTACGGCCAGGGGTCGGACAGGTCGTAGTAGAACGCGGCCTCCGTGCCGCTCTCCCGCGCAGTGCGCCAGGCAGTGTCACGTCCCGTGCCGTGGATGGCGTGCGGCGGGCCCGTCAGCGGCAGCTGATGCAGCACACCGCCGTTGTGGAACTGTCCGTTCTCGGTCCGCCCGCACCACGGCACCATCGGGAAGCAGCCGTACCGCTCCCCCTGCCGCAGCAGCTCGGTGCCGCCGATCCTCAGGCTGCTGATACGACAGCCGTTGGCGGGGTTCACGGTCAACTCTGCGTCGCCGACGGACAGCCGGACGTCCTTCTCGCTGCTGCTCACACGTCGACCCTACTGGCGCGGCTACCTCCGGCGCCGCAACGCCCGGCCCACGACCACCGCGGAGGCGAGGGCGAGCGCGGCCGCGGGGGCCACCCAGCGGAGGGTCGCACCCGCCCCGCTCGCATCGGGTGACGGCACAGGGGCGTACCGGCCGCGCGGCGGAGCGTGGTCGACCTCCTCCGCGCTGCGTCCGATCATGGTGCGCCGGGCGTGCGCGGCCTCGGCCGGCGGCCCGTCCGGGACGGTGAACTCGATCCCGGCCACCGGGTCCATCGACGACGGCGGCACCGGGGTATCGAAGACGGAGGACCGGTCCGGCGGCTGTTCCCCGGCCGGTGACTCGTCCGCGGCCGCATCGTGCGAGGGCAGGGCCTCATCGGCGCGCGAGGTGTCCGCCTCCTCGGCGGCCTCCTCGATGGCCTGCTCCACCGCCTCACCGACGGCCTGCTCCTCGGGGGCGATGGCTGCGGGCTCGTCCACGGCCCCACCCGCGGCGTCGTCCGGGGTGTCCTGCGGCCCCTCATGCTCGTCGTGCCCGGAGAGGGACTCCGTCACCAGCTGCTGCGCGAACCTGTCCAGCAGACGGTGGGCCGCCGACAGCGCGGCCGCCCGGTCCAGCTCCAGCAGCCGGCCGTCGCCGCTCACCGTGCCCTCGAAGGCGATCGCCGTGCCGTCCTCGCGAGCGGTCAGGCGGACGGTCAGGGACAGCTTCGCCGAGCCGCTGCCACGCGCCTCCGTCCCCTCGCCGGCCACGGTCAGCCCGTACGCGTCCTCCCCGGCGTCCTCACCCTGCAGCGGGGTGAGCCACAGCGCGCCCCGGTAGGTGATCGTGTGGCCGCCGGCCCGGACCTTGAGCCGGCCGGCCAGCGGACCCGCGGACGCGTCGGCGTCCTGCTGGAGACCCGGCACACAGCGCGCGACCCGTGCGGGATCGCCCAGCGTCCGCCGAAGGGCCGGGACCGGAACCGGAACGAACACCTCATGCTCCATAAAAACCGAGCCTACTCAGCCCCGGCCACCGCGTCAGCGCTTCGGGCTCCCCGAAGCCCCGCCGCAGGCCCGGCACGCGCCGCTCACTGCTCCTCCCGGTACCGGGGATGCACCAGGGTCGACGGGGCCTGGCCCCGCATCCGCCCGGCCTCAGCCCGCCGCCCCGCCTCCCGCAGCGCGGGAGCCGTCAGGGACCGCAGCGGCAGCACCCCGGGGTCCAGGCCGAGGGCCGGTGCGGTGACAGGTCCGGCCAGCACGAACCCCCAGCCGTGCGCCTGTGCCGTCCGGCCCGCGGCCCGGTCGGGACCGGCCGCGAATCCGGCGTACCGGCCGCTGACCCGGTAGGGGCGGGTGTGCAGCCCCGCCGCCCGGACCGACGCCTCGACCGTCCAGTACGTGCGCGGCCGGCTCACCGCCGGCCCCCCGTGCACCACCAGCCGGCCGGCCGGTGACAGGGTCCGGGCGACCAGTCCGTAGAACTCCGCCGAATAGAGCTTGGTACTGGCCGAGATCCCCGGGTCCGGCAGGTCCGTGATCACCACGTCGTAGCGGTCACGCACCGACCGCAGCCAGCTGAACGCGTCCCCGGTCACGGCCGTCGTCCGCGGGTCCCGGTACGCGTGTGCGTTCAGCTCGGACAGCGCGCGGTCGGTACGGGCCAACCGGGTGACGGCGGGATCCAGCTCCACCACCGTCACGCTCCGCACGTCCGGATAGCGCAGCACCTCGCGGGCCGCCAGGCCGTCACCGCCGCCCAGGATCAGCACCCTGGCGTGCGGCCCGTTCATCGCGGGGTGCACCAGCGCCTCGTGATAGCGGTACTCGTCGCGGAAGCTGACCCGTAGCCGCCCGTCCAGGAAGAGGTCGAGGGAGCGCCGGTCCGAGCCGGTCAGCACGACCTCCTGGACCTCGGTCTGCACGGCGACGCGCACCTGGTCCCCGTAGACCGCGCGCCGCGCCGCCCGTTCGAAGTCGTCCGCCAGCACCGCCGCCAGGGCGAGCACGGCGATCACCGTCACGTTCGCGGCGATCAGCACCCACCGGGACCGGGCCGTGAGATCCCGCCGGAACACCCACAGGACCAGCGCCCCGCCCGCCGCCGCGTTGACCGCCCCGGTGAACAGCGCACCCGTCAGCTGCCCGAGCATCGGCAGCAGCAGGAACGGGAACGCCAGCCCGCCGACCAGCGCGCCCACGTAGTCGGCGGCGAAGAGATCGGCGACCGCCCCGCCCGCGTCCTGCCGGTCCACCCGCTGGATGAGCGTCATCAGCAGCGGGATCTCCGCACCGATGAGAATCCCGATCGCCAGCGAGAACCCGACCAGCGCGTACCGCGACTCCCCGATCCAGGCGAACGACGCGTAGAGCACCAGTGCGGAGAAGCCGCCGACCAGGGCGAGCGCCGCCTCGATCAGCCCGAAGCCCACCGCGGCACTGCCGCGCAAACGTTTCGCGAGCAGCGAGCCGATGCCCATGGCGAACACCATCACGGACAGCACGACGGACGCCTGGGTGACGGAGTCACCGATCAGATAGGAGGCGAGCGCGACGAGTTCGAGCTCGTACACCAGCCCACAGGCGGCACAGATGAAGACGGTGGCCAGCACGAGGAACCTGCCGGTCCTCGGGCGCACGGGAAGCCGCGCCGCACCCCCACGCAGCGGCAGCTGCTGGTCGATCATGCCGCGAACGCTACGTCACTGAAACCTCGCCGCTTGTCACCCACAAGGGTGTAATCGGCGCACTCCCAACGGAGTTGGTGCCGGTCACAGCGCCGCCACCGCCGGCATCCGCACACCCACCCGGGTCCGCGTCACCACCAGCCGGCCCTCCTGCGGGTACGCGTGCCAGGTGCGCCACCGCACCTGGCCCTCGGTCCGCTGGGCGAGCATGGCGGTGAAGGCGTGCGGGCTCCCCGGGAACGTCCCGGCCAGTCCGTGGGGGTGGTCGGCGACGAGGGCCAGCAGCTCCTGCGCACGCCCCGCGAAGGAGCCGGCGCCGAGGGTCTCGACCCGCGCGGCGAACTCGTACTCCCAGTCCCCCAGCCGCTTGGAGACGCCCAGGGGAAGGGGGGTGCTGCTGCCGGGCATGCAGGCGACGGTTTCGGAACAGCTGCCCTGCTCCTCCTCCAGAAGCACCTGGTGGGAAGCGCCGAGCAGGCGCAGCTGCAGTTGCGCACCGGCGAGCTGGAGGTCGAGGACGGCCAGCGCGGGGAGCGGTTCGCGCCCCAGCGCCCAGGCCAGATCGGCGGCACGGGTATCGGAATAGGCCGTATGAAGGGTCGTGAGCATGGGTCGGCTCCGCAAAACACACATGGACACGTGGACAGGGGGCGCCCCGACGTGGTGCACGTGGGAGGTGGGAAGCGCCCGATCAGGTCCAACTGGGGTCCGAGGGCTGAATGTTCTCTCAACCGAGGGAATCACGAACTACGCCGCACTCGCAGCGTTTTTACCCAACTTGACGTGGTTTCCATCCCCTCGGGGGCCTGCCGGTTCAGGTGTTCACCGACGACGCGCCGCACGGCCCAACAAAAAGGCGCCCGGCGGGACTTAGAGGGCTTCCCCTCGTCCCGCCGGGCGCCGGGCCGGCCGTCCTGCCCGGCCGCGGACCAGCTGCCCCGTGTCAGCTGCCTCCGCCGCATCCGCCCCCGCCGCCACCGCACGACGAACCGCCGCCGCACGAAGAACTCCCGCCGCACGAGTGGCCACCCGAGTGGCCACCCGAGTGGCCTCCGGAGTGACCACCCGAGTCACTGCCCCCGTCCCCGGCCCACCAGCTGCCGCCGCTCGCGCCGCCACCGGCAGCTCCGCTGCCTGCCGCCCCGCGCCGCCCACCCCGGCCCAGCGGGCTCCCGCTGCTTCCCGCGCTCGCCATCATCACGACGAGGAGCACGACCCCCACGACCACCATCACCCCGATGAACACACCCATCACGGACCTCACGCCCTTCCGTCCCCCGAAGCGATGTCCCCCGCTCCGTACCGATTCCCGCGTGTCAGGGGGATGCCCCCGCCCTCGTACGGCCAAAGCAGACTTGAGGAACTCCAGAGCTTCCGCACAGGATGGCGGTCATGACACAGGGACGACCGCTGCTCAACCGCCGCCTCGCCGAGTTCGGTACGACGATCTTCGCGGAGATGTCCGCGCTGGCCGTCCGCACCGGCGCCATCAACCTCGGCCAGGGCTTCCCCGACACCGACGGCCCCGAGGAGGTCCGCGAGGCCGCGGTGCGTGCGCTGCGCGCCGGGCACGGAAACCAATACCCGCCCGGGCCCGGCGTCCCCGAGCTGCGCACCGCGATCACCGCCCACCAGCAGCGGCGCTACGGCCTCCGGTACGACCCCGACACCGAGGTCCTCGTCACCGCGGGCGCCACCGAGGCCATCGCGGCCTCGCTCCTGGCACTCCTGGAGCCGGGGGACGAGGTCGTCGCGCTGGAGCCGTACTACGACTCGTACGCCGCCTGCATCGCCATGGCGGGCGCCACCCGCGTCCCCGTGACCCTGCGCCCCGAACCGTCCACCGGCACCTACCGGCTGGACCTCGACGAACTGCGCGCCGCCGTCACCCCGCGCACCCGGCTGCTGCTGCTCAACACCCCGCACAACCCCACCGGCACCGTCCTGAGCCGCGAGGAACTCGGCGCGATCGCCGAGCTGGCGTGCGAACGCGATCTCCTCGTGGTCACCGACGAGGTCTACGAGCACCTGGTCTTCGAGGGCGAGCACCTGCCGCTCGCCGGCTTCCCGGGAATGCGCGAACGGACGGTCACCATCAGCTCGGCGGGCAAGACGTACTCGTTCACCGGCTGGAAGATCGGCTGGATCACCGCGAGCCCCGAGCTGGTGGCGGCGGTGCGCTCGGCCAAGCAGTACCTGACGTACGTCTCCGGCGGGCCGCTCCAGTACGCGGTCGCCGAGGCCCTGCAGCTGCCGGACAGCTTCTTCGAGGGTCTGCGCGCCGATCTGCGGGCCAAGCGGGACCTGCTCTGCGACGGGCTCGCCGAGGCCGGGTTCGCGGTCTACCGCCCGGCCGGCACGTACTTCGTCACCACCGACATCCGCCCGCTGGGCCACGGCGGCGACGGCATCGCGTTCTGCCGGGCGCTGCCGGAGCGTTCGGGGGTCGTGGCCGTCCCCAACGCCGTCTTCTACGACCACCGGGAGCAGGGGGCGCCCTTCGTGCGCTTCACCTTCTGCAAGCGCACGGAGGTGCTGGAGGAGGCCGTCTCACGGCTCAGGGCCATGTGACACAGCACAGCGCGGGGGCGGTCCGTCGGGACCGTTCCCCGCGCCGTGCCGGCGTCGCGCGTGGCTCAGGCGTCCGGAGCGGCCTGCTCCGTGCCTTCCGCCTTCTCCTCGGCGGGCGCCAGACCGAGGCGCTCCAGGAGCCACTTGTCGAACTCGATGGAGGCGCGCACCCAGCTGACCGTCGAGGAGACGAAGTGCTCCAGGGAGACGCCGGTGCCGATGAGCATCTGCGCCTCACCGATGAGCCGGACCGAGGTGCCGGTGTCCTCGGAGCCCTCCTCGGGCTCGTGGGTGTGCGTGTAGACCTTGGGCCACAGGGTGCGGCGGTTCCAGTCGTCGATCGCGTCGAGGAGGACCGGGCGCTGGTCCGTGTCGTGCGGGCGGTCGTAGAACGTACGGACCGAGAAGACCTGCTGCTCGCCCTCGCCACGGAACATGAAGTAGGTGCGGAAGTCTTCCCACGGCGCCGCGAGGTCGCCCTCGTCGTCGACGACGTACTTCAGCTCCATCTGCTCCAGGAGCTGCTTGACGAGGTCCTGGTCAGGGACGACGGGGCCCTCCGGTCCTGCCGCCTGCGGTTCGGGCTGGCCCCCGAAGTTAGGAATCGAGGACGGATCGATGCTCACCGTAATTTCCCTTCGTGCGGTTGGCTGCCATCCTCTCCCATCCCGGGCGGGGCATGGCAAGCCCGCACGGCCCCGATCCGCCACAAGCTGATATCCAGCCGGTGGGACCGGGGCCGCAGAAGGGTTCCGGTTACGCCGCGTGGGCGTCGCTCACGTCGCGGCGCCGACGGTCAGGCCGTCGCCTGCCCGGTCGACGCGGACCGTGTCACCGTCCGTGATCTCACCCGCCAGGATCTCCTTCGCGAGCCGGTCGCCGATCGCCGTCTGGATGAGGCGGCGCAGCGGCCGGGCCCCGTAGGCCGGGTCGTTGCCCTCCTCGGCCAGCCAGGCCAGGGCGGCGGGGGTGACGTCGAGGGTGAGCCGCCGGTCGGCCAGGCGCTTCGCGAGCCGGTCGATCTGGAGCCCCGCGATGTGGGCGAGCTCGTCGCCGGACAGGGCGGAGAAGACCACCAGGTCGTCGAGCCGGTTGAGGAACTCCGGCTTGAACGAGGCCCGCACGACCTCCAGGACCTGCTGCTTCTTCACCTCGGGCTTGGTCAGGGGGTCGACCAGGTACTGGCTGCCGAGGTTGGACGTCAGGATCAGGATGGTGTTGCGGAAGTCCACCGTCCGGCCCTGCCCGTCGGTGAGCCGGCCGTCGTCGAGGACCTGGAGCAGGATGTCGAAGACCTCGGGGTGCGCCTTCTCCACCTCGTCCAGCAGGACGACGCTGTACGGGCGGCGGCGGACCGCCTCCGTGAGCTGGCCGCCCTCCTCGTAGCCGACGTACCCGGGCGGGGCGCCGACCAGCCGGGCCACGCTGTGCTTCTCGCCGTACTCGCTCATGTCGATGCGGACCATGGCCCGCTCGTCGTCGAAGAGGAAGTCCGCGAGCGCCTTCGCCAGCTCGGTCTTGCCGACACCGGTCGGGCCGAGGAAGAGGAACGATCCGGTGGGCCGGTCGGGGTCGGCGATACCGGCCCGGGTGCGGCGTACCGCGTCCGAGACGGCCTGCACGGCCTCGCTCTGGCCGATGAGCCGCTTGCCCAGCTCCTGCTCCATGCGCAGCAGCTTCTGGGTCTCGCCCTCCAGCAGACGGCCGGCCGGGATGCCGGTCCAGGCACCGACGACATCGGCGATGTCGTCCGGTCCCACCTCGTCCTTGACCAGGGTCTCCTTGGGCTCCTTCGCGGCCTCCTGCTCGGCCTCGGCCGCCTCGGCCAGCTCCCGCTCGAGACCCGGGATCTCTCCGTACAGCAGCTTGGAGGCGGTGTCGAAGTCGCCGTCGCGCTGGGCCCGTTCGGCCTGGCCGTGCAGTTCGTCGAGGCGCTCCTTGAGGTCGCCTACGCGTTCCAGGCCCTGCTTCTCCTTGTCCCAGCGGGCGTTGAGGCCGCGCAGCTCCTCCTCCTTGTCGGCGAGGTCGCGGCGCAGCTTCTCCAGCCGCTGCCTGGACGCCGGGTCGGTCTCGTTCTTGAGGGCCAGCTCCTCCATGTGCAACCGGTCCACGGAGCGCTGGAGTTCATCGATCTCGACGGGCGAGGAGTCGATCTCCATGCGCAGCCTGGAGGCCGCCTCGTCGACGAGGTCGATGGCCTTGTCGGGAAGGAAGCGGGAGGTGATGTAGCGGTCGGAAAGCGTGGCGGCGGCGACGAGGGAGGCGTCCGCGATCTGCACCTTGTGGTGGGCCTCGTAGCGCCCCTTGAGTCCTCGCAGGATCGCGATGGTGTCCTCGACGGAGGGCTCGGCCACGAGCACCTGCTGGAAGCGGCGCTCCAGCGCGGGGTCCTTCTCGATCCGCTCGCGGTACTCGTCGAGCGTGGTGGCGCCGACCATCCGCAGTTCACCCCGGGCCAGCATGGGCTTGAGCATGTTGCCCGCGTCCATGGCGGAGTCGCCTCCGGCGCCCGCGCCGACGACGGTGTGGAGCTCGTCGATGAACGTGATGATCTGGCCGTCGCTCTCCTTGATCTCGGAGAGGACGGTCTTCAGCCGCTCCTCGAACTCGCCGCGGTACTTCGCGCCCGCGACCATGGCGCCCAGGTCCAGCGAGACGAGCCGCTTGTTCTTCAGGGACTCGGGGACGTCGCCCTTGACGATGCGCTGGGCGAGCCCTTCCACGACGGCCGTCTTGCCGACGCCGGGCTCACCGATGAGCACCGGGTTGTTCTTGGTGCGCCGTGAGAGCACCTGGACGACGCGACGGATCTCCTGGTCGCGCCCGATGACCGGGTCGAGCTTGCCCTCGCGCGCGGCCGCGGTGAAGTCCGTACCGAATTTCTCCAGGGCCTTGTACTGGCCCTCCGGGTCGGGTGTGCTCACCCGGCGTCCTCCCCTGCTCTTCTCGAATGCGTCCAGCAGCCTCTTCGCACTGGCGCCCTGCCCGTCGAGGATCTCACCGGCGCGGCCGCCCTCGGCGGCGATGCCGATGAGCAGGTGCTCGGTGGAGATGTAGTCGTCCCCGAGCTCCTTCGCCCGCTGGGCGGCGTCGGCGATGACGGCGAGCAGCTCGCGGTTGGGCTGCGGCGGCGCGACGGTCGACCCGGTCACGCTGGGCTGCCCGCCCAGGAGCCGCTCGGTTTCGGTACGTACGGCGATCTGGTCCGCCTCCACGGCGGCCAGCAGATCGACGAGGTTCTCGTTGTCCTCGCCCGAGAGCAGCGCGAGCAGCAGATGCCCCGGGGTCAGATCGGGATGCCCGTCCTTCACGGCCCTGTTGGTCGCCGCGTTGATGGCGTCCCGGCTCCTGTTGGTCAGCTCGGCGTCCACGTGCGCTCTCTCCTCCTTGCGATGACTGGTCCGTCCTCACTACTGACACGATCAACGTGCACAAAGTTGAGTCTATTCCACTCAAGGCAAAATGGTGACGCTTCCAGGACCTCGATTCCGTTCCGAGTGAACCGGCCGCTTCGTTCACCCGCCACCGGAGAGCGGCCCCGGGCTGCCTACGCTGATCCCATGGCAGTCGACGTACGCAACCCCGGCCCGGAGTACCTCGCCTTCTGGCGCGAGTCCCACTACTCCACCCTCACCACACCCCGCTCCGACGGCACCCCGCACGTGGTGCCCGTGTGCGTGACGTACGACCCCGAGGCCGGTCTCGCCCGCATCATCACCAACAGGCACAGCCGCAAGGTCGCCAACATCCTGGCCGCGGGCCCGGACGGTGCCCGTGTCGCGGCCTGCCAGGTGCACGGGCGCCGCTGGGCGACCCTGGAGGGCGTGGCCAGGGTGCGTACGGAGCAGGACAGGGTCGAGGACGCGGTACGCCGCCACACGGAGCGCTACGAGCGCACGCCGTCGCCCAACCCGGACCGGATCGTCATCGAGATCACCCTGGACCGGGCGCTCGGCCGGGGGTGACCGCTCCCGCCTCGGTGCTCCAGTGCGCCAGGCTCGCGCGGGCGGCCCGCAGCTCGTCGTCGTCCCCGGACAGCTCGGCCTCCATCTGCGCGACGACCGCGCCGAGCAGTCCGGCGGCGGCTCCGGGATCGCCCGACGCCCCGGTCCAGGCCGCCTGCGCCCGCCGGTAGCGCAGCGGCTCGCGCCCCGGGGCCGGCCCGCCCGAGGCGTCGGCCGCGATCGCGGCGAACAGCGCGGCCGCCCGGCGTGCGTGACCGGCCCGGCCGGTCCGTTCCGCCTGCCGGGCCCGCAGCGCGAGACCCGCGGCGCTGCGCCCCGTCCCGTACGCGGGATTGCGTGCCAGGGCCAGGTCCCCGCTCAGGTCCACCGCACGCTGGAGCGGGCGTGGCGGCCCCAGCGGTGAGCGGCCGGGCAGCATCTCGGCCAGGCCCCGGTAGAGCTCGCCCAGGACGAGGTGGGAGGGCCCGTCAGGCTCGCCCTCCGTCAGCCGGCGCAGCAGCTCCGCCGTGAAGTGCGTGTTGCCCCGGCCCGAGGGATCGGTGCTCGCCCTGCTGGTCCGGTCGCACGCCAGCACGAGGTGGACGTCGGCGGCCCCCGGGGCGTCCAGGGCACGGCCCGCGTAGCAGCAGTCCAGGATCAGGACCCTGTGCCGGGCGCGCACGGTGCCCATCACGGCGAGCACGTCGTCGACGGGGAGCGAGGTGCGCCGGGCCGCGTGCGGGAGGTCGGCGGTGCCGGGAAGCGCGAGGCACAGCCGATTCGCCGCGTCGTTCACCCCGTGGCCCGCGTAGTAGAGGAGCAGCAGGTCGAGCGGGGCGGCGAGCTCCGCGTAGGACGCCAGGGGTCCCAGCACGTGCGCCGTCTCCACGGGGTCGGTCAGGGCGATCAGCGAGGACGGGTCGAACAGGCCGTCGGGGCCGGTGAACGCCTGCGACAGATCCCGCACATCGGCCGCTGCCGCGGGCAGCGGCGGCAGACCCCGGACGAAGGACGACGCGCCCACGAGCAGCAGGCGCGAGTTCATCCCGTCGGGGACCACCGGTTCGGGCGACGGCCGGCTCACCTACTCCTCCCCGGTCACGCCCAGCGCTCGCTGCACCTCGCCGAGCAGCCGTACGGCGTCGTCCGCGTCGCCCGCCTCGATCTCCTGCTCCGTGCCGTCGGGACGCACCACCCGCACCATGACCCGGCCTGCCTTGCGCCGTTCGACGAGCCAGTTGAAGAACGGCACGTACAGCGGCGCACCGGCGGCCAGCACCATGACCGCGTCGGCCGCGCCGCCCTGCTCCCCCGGTGCGGCCGGCACCATCCGGACCCGGGAGGCACCGCGCAGCTCCCCGCTGTCGTCCAGCCAGCCGGCCAGATCGCGGGCGTGCGCGTCGGCCGCGGCGCCGGTACCGGGGAACTCGATGACGTACTCCTGCACGGACTGCCTTCTTTCTCGTTCACCTGCGTGGTCTCGGAAGCGGTGCGGGACACCTCGGCCCGGGCCTGGGCTCAGCAGTCGAACCGTGGCGCGCCCGGATCCCCGCCGGGCGGCACCGGCTGCCTGCCCCGTACCGGGCCGGGCGCCGTCCGCGGTCGCGGCACCCGCCCGGGGCTCGCGAACAGCGGGTGATGACCCGGCACTTCGTAGGGGAGGCGGAAGGCGGCAGCCGCCTCCGACGCGTCCAGCAGATCCGTCAGCAGCCGCTCCACCGGATTGAGGACATGCGCGGGAGCACCCTGCGCATAGGTCATGGGCAGCGTGTTCCTGTTGAGTCCCGCCGTGTTGGCCCACGCCGCCGCCCGCTCCTGGGCCGGTGGCCGGCACACCACGGCCCCGCCCGCGGTGGCGCCGAACTGCTCGGCGAGACCGGGCGGCAGCGCCTCGGCGCACGCCAGGGAGATGCGGGACCGGCAGGCCGGCCCGGCGTAGCGGCGCACCGCGTCCTGAAGGAGCGGCAGAGCCTGGCTCGCGAACATGTCCGGGGCCTCGGCCACGTTCCAGGTCGGGCGCACCTGCCCCGGGGCGGTGAGCCGCGCGTACTCGTCCGCGAGCATCCGGAAGGCGAGCCGCACGTCTTCCGTGACGGTGTACGGCTCCAGACAGATCCCGGCGACGGCCGGGTACGGCAGCCGGCCGAGTTCGGCCCAGAACGGCTCCCAGGAATGCGCGGACCAGCGCAGCGGCGAGACGGCGAAGGAAGTGGTGCGCCCGGTGTCGCGCCGGGTGCAGGGCGCGTGCGCCAGTGGTTTGCGGAGCTCGGCGAGACCTTCGGGGTGCGGGGTGAAGGGCACGAGCCAGTCGCGCACCTCGTCGGTGTCGAACACGGGGTCCGCGCGTACGTGGCGCGGGCCGGCCGTGAGCCGGTCACGCAGGGCGAGTGCGGCCCGTACCGCCGAGTCCTGGTCCGCGCCGCGGGCCTGGCCGAGGAGCGCGCCGTGCAGCAGCCGCGCGGACGGGTCGTTGCGCAGGCGCAGTTCGAAGCGGAAGCCCGGGCCGAGCGCGAGCAACGCCTCCAGCCAGGCCAGCTCCTGGCCGACGGCCTGTGTCCTGCGCTGTTCCTCGGGGACGTCCGCGTACCCCCGGTGGTCATCGAGCGCGGCGGCGGGCGCGAGCCGCACCGCGACCCACGCCCACACCCCCTGCTGGGAGGCGGCGGTCAGCACCCCGGCGGGCACACCGGGTGCCGTCAACGGCCGCCCTCCGTCCAGGGCTGCCGGGGCGGTACGGGCGGCGGCGGCATCGGGGTGGGCGCCTGGGCCTGGACGGGGAGGGGGGCCGCGACGTCCTCCTCGATGTGCGGGAGGCCGTGGGGGAAGGCCAGTTCGGGCGAGACGGTGCGTCCGTCGACGGCGACGTGCAGTCCCTCCCTGGCGGCCGCGTGCAGCGCCTCGCGCATGGCGCGCGGCGGCTCGGTCCGCATCATCACCTTCTCCATGTCGGTGCCGCCGAAGCCCCTGAAGAAGTCGGAGAAGAACTGCCCGACGATCTCGGTGCCCCGCCGGTTGCGCCACATCACCCAGCCCATGTAGAGGCTGGTGCCGTAGGGGAACACCGAGAGGTACGCGACGTAACTCCCGTCCTGGAGCACCATCCGGTGGGTCACGTACGGATGACGGCCCCCGGTACGGATGCGCCGGAACACGGGGACGATCGGCAGCCGGCGCTCCTGCACGACCCTGGCGATCTCGCTGTACGCGGATTCGGTGTGCATCCACTGGTCGGCCAGCAGAACCCGCCACTCACCGATCGGCTCGGTGACCTTCGAGGCGAGGAAGACGACGACGAACGCGATGATGGAGATCTGCAGCCCGATCCCCATGAGGCCCAGACCACTCTCCGGGTCACCGGCCAGGGTGATGAGCCCGATGAAGCCGAAGAAGAGGAACACCCCGAACCCCACGCCGGCGGCCCGCAGCCACACCGTGAGGAAGACCTTCCAGTTCACCGTGTCGTCGAAGGAGATTTCGACGTCGTGGTGGCGCAATGTCTTGTCGAGGTACGCGGCGTTGCCGTCGCCTCCGCGCCAGCCCGGCAGTTTCTCGACGTCGTGTCCGCTCATGAATGACCCTTGGAATGGAGGGAAGGAGCATGGAGAAATGTGACCCTGCCCACATCGGGGATGAAAGTCAACTCGACTTCTGGGCAACTGGCGGCCGGAAAACCACTTTGGGAAAAGCACAACGGCGCCACCGTGTTCAGGTCACGGTGGCGCCGTTGTGTGGGGGAGTGACTGAGCGACGTGGAACGACGGGGGATCGCTCAGGCACTGCGGGGGGTGGCGGAGATGGCTTCGGGCTCGAACAGCTGGTGGTCACGCTGCGCGAGGTTCACAAAAATCATGTCGTACCGAATGGCACAGCGCACGGGCTGCGGCGCTCCGCGCGGCTTGCGAAGGCACCGGTAGGCGCGCAGTTCCCCGTCGTCCTCTCGGGCGACGACGACCGGGTCGCCGAACAGAGTGACCATCAACGAATCACCACGGTGGGGGAGTGCCGTGACGAGGTCGATGAAATGCCACCCTGAGCGGTAGGCGGTTGCCATCTCTCGCCGGAAGGTCCGGTCGTCCGGCGGGGTGGTCATGTCAGACGCTCACGTGGTTCGGAGTGGACCAGGCGATATCACCCGGCGATGCAGCCTCGACACTCCACGCAATGTCATCCGGAGCGGCATTCCCGCCGAGCCAGGCAATGTCGCCAGGTGCGTCCGCCTGATTCGACCAGGCGATGTCGCCTGCCGCGGACCCGGCCCCGCTCGTCCAGGCGATGTCGCTGCCGCTCAGGGCCCCAAGGCTCAGAGCCGCGACGAACGAGGCGGCAAGCGCCGAGCGAAGCATTCGCTTATACATAGTCGGCTTCGTCCTCACTTGTGGATTCTTCTCCCCCGCACCTAAGACGATGTCTCACCTGGGCACACGAACACCACCGAGTCGATGCATCATGTTCCTGCATGTTCAGGAACCTGGGGGGTGGAGATATGGTCACAAGTGATACAAAGCAGACACATCCTCACGGCATCACTGAACTCTGCGACGAAGGAAGGCGCCTCTACGCAAGTGCGCTGCGTTCAGGTCGCATAGCGCGGACCGAAGTAGAGCCGGCGCCCTGCCTCATGGACTTCGCGCTGCTGCACCCCGACCCCGACGACGCCGCCTGGCTCAGGCCCGTTCCGCCGTCGGCCGCACTGGCGAAGCATCTGCACCCCATCGAACGCGAGATCCAGGAACGACGACAGCACTCGGTCCGGCTGGCGGAGTCGTTCGGGCCGTTCATGGACATCAGCGCGCAGGATCCACCGACCACCCACGCCATCACCGTGCTGGAAGGCTTCAACCGGATCAACGCCGCACTCGATCTGGCCACTGCAGAGTGCCGGACCGAGGTCCTCACCGTCCAGCCCGGCGGCGGCAGGAGCGAGGACCGCCTCAGCGAGGCCCTGGAGCGCGGCCTCTCCGTGGTGGACCGCGGGGTCAGCATCCGCACCCTCTACCAGCACACCGTCCGCCACAGCCCCGGCACCCTCGCGTACGCCGAGCAGATCGCCGACGACAACGTGGAGATCCGGACCCTCGAAGAACTCATCGAACGGCTCATCATTTTCGACCGTACGGTCGCGTTCATTCCCGCGACGGACGACCGGCAAATCGCCCTGGAACTGCGGCATCCCGGACTGGTCGAATACCTCGTCAACGTATTCGAGCAACTCTGGGCCCGAGCCGCTCCGCTCCGCGAGGAGATCAAGTACGACCCGATTCCCCGAGGCATCAGCGGTGTTCAGCGCGCCATCGCCCAACTGCTCGTCGAGGGCCACGTGGACGACTCGATCGCACGCCGGCTCGGGATGAACGTCCGCACATGCCGAGCACACGTCGCCAAGCTGAATGCCGCTCTCGGCAGCAACAGCCGCGCCCAGCTCGGCTACCTGATCGCCCGGTCAGGAATCCTCGACCAGGATTCCTGACCGGACCGGCCCCGAAAGATCCCCACCCCCGGGCCGGACGGGCGCAGCCACGCAACGGGGGAGAAGCGCGGCCACATCCCTTGTTCAGCCGGGGGAGTTCCCGGCTCCCCCGACACGCCCACACTGGCCCGAGGACTACGCTTCCACCACCGTCATCTTGCTGCACTGCCAAAAGTGGGGGGTCCCGAATGGGCAGGGATGGGGACACACCCGTACACCCGCATGGGGACCTCGAACTGTGTGACGCGGCGGTCAGGATCTACACCGAGGCGCTGAGCGCGGGACGGATACCCAGGGCCGCCCTGGAGCCCGCGCCCTGCCTCGTCGAGCTGGCACTGGTGCATCCCGACCCCCAGGACCCTGCCTGGATACGTCCGGTTCCGCCGTCCGCAGCCCTCACCCACCTGCTGCAGCCCGTCGTACGCGAGATACACGAGCGCATCAGGCTCTCCGCCGCACTGGCCGATTCGCTGGCTCCCCTCGCCTCCGTCGCCAGCACGGACCCCAATCTCGCGATCACCGTGCTCGAAGGCCTCCCCCTGATCGAGACGACCATCCAGAACGCCCTGGACGGCGCGCAGGAGGAGATCCTGACGCTGCAACCGGGAAGCACCCGCCCGGTGGACCAGCTCAGGAAGGCGCTGTCACGCGCCCTGTCCACGGTCGAGCGCGGCGCCACCCTCCGCCACATCTACCAGCACCCGGCTCGGTACAGTCCGGCCGTCAAGGCGTATCTGAACGAGGTTCCACCCGGCCACATCCAGGTCCGCACCATCGAGCAGACCGTCGAGCGGCTCTTCATCTTCGACCGCGCCGTGGCCTTCATACCCGCGAGCGCCAAGCGCGACGTGGCCCTGGAGATCCGCCACCCCGCACTCGTCCGCTACCTGATCCAGGTGTACGAGGTCCTGTGGGCCCAGGCCACCCCTCTCACGGAGCCCCTGCGCGCGGCCAGGCCGAGCGCCTCGGTCACCACGGTCCAGCAGAGCATCGCGCGCCTCCTCGTCGAAGGACACGTCGACCAGGTGGTGGCCCGCAAGCTGGGCATCAGCGTCCGCACCTGCCGCGCCCACATCTCCAGACTCATGCAGACCCTCGGCGCCACCAGTCGCACCCAACTCGGCGCACTGCTCGTCCAGTCCGGCGTCGTGGAACCCGGCCGTTCATGACGCCCTCACACCCCCACCACGGCCGGGAGCTCTGCGACGAGGCGGTCAGCCTGTACGCCGACGCGGTGGCCAGGGGCGCGATCACCAGGTCCGCCGTCGAACCGGCGCCCTGCCTCATCGACACGGCGCTCCTCCTGCCCGACCCCGACGACAGCCGGCTCCTGCGCCCCGTGCCGCCGTCAGCGGCCCTCGCGCACCTGCTGCACCCCGTGGCCGAAGGGCTCCTCGACCGGGTCCGGGCCTCCGACCGTCTGGCCAGGACCCTGGTACCGCTGGCCACCTCCTTCAGCGGTGCCCCGCATCTCGCCATCAACGTCCTCGTCGGGCCCGCGGCCATCCAGGCAGCCATCAGCCGCACGCTGTACGAGACGGACGACGAGATCCTCACGATCCAGCCCGGCAGCACACGGCCGCCCGAAGAGCTGCAGACGGCACTGTCCGGCACCCTGCCCACCGTCGAGCGAGGCGTGCGGCTGCGTCATATCTACCAGCATTCCGCGCGCTACAGCCCGGCGCTCAGGGAGTACATGGACCAACTGCCGAGCAGCCTCCTGCGCGTGCGCACGCTGGAGCAGGCCATCGAACGGCTCCTCGTCTTCGACCGCAAGGTCGCTTACCTCCCCGCCAGTGCGGACCGCGCCACCGCCCTGGAGATCCGCCACCCCGCGCTCGTCGCCTTCCTGGCCCAGATGTACGAGACCCTCTGGGCCCGGGCCACGCCGTTCACCCAGCAACTCCCCACCACGCTCCCCGGCACCCCCGTCACCGCCGTCCAGCAGAGCATCGCCCGCCTCCTGATCGAGGGGAACCAGGACGAGGCCGTCGCCCGCAGGCTGGGCATCAGTGTCCGCACCTGCCGCGCCCACATCTCCAAACTCATGCAGACCCTCGGCGCCACCAGCCGCACCCAACTCGGCGCCCTCCTCGTCCGCGACGGCATCGCCGAAGGCGCCACACCGCGCACGGCAGAAGAGCCCGCAGCACCGCGCACAGCGGAGGAGCCCGCCACCCCCGGCGTTCCGGGGTGACGGGCTCCTTCCAGGGGCTCCTCGACGGGGCAGGGCCCTCGTTCAGTCCTTCGGCCGCTTCGGGCGCCAGACCACCAAGGCACTGGTCTGCTGCACATCCTGATACGGCACCAGATCGCGGCGGTACGAGGCATGCACCTGCGCCTCGCGCTGCTGCATGGCCACCGCCGCCCCGTCCACGGCCGCCGAGAGCTCGGCGACTCGCTGCTGGAGCGCTGCGACCTGGTTCTCCAGCTCGATGATGCGCTTGATGCCGGCCAGGTTGATGCCCTCGTCCTGCGACAGCTGCTGCACGGTGCGCAGCAGCTCGATGTCGCGGGCCGAGTAGCGCCGGCCCCGCCCGGCCGTGCGGTCGGGCGAGACCAGGCCGAGGCGGTCGTACTGGCGCAGCGTCTGCGGATGCAGGCCCGAGAGCTGGGCCGCGATCGAGATCACGTACACCGGGGATTCATCGGTCAGCTGGTACGGATTACGTCGTCGGCCGTCCACCTCAAGCTCCCTTCGCTGCCTGGAACAGCTCCGCCCGCGGGTCCTGGTCCGCGGTCGCCTTTCGGTAGGTCTCCAGCGCGTCCCGGGCCTCGGGGCCCAGCTCCGTGGGGACCGTCACCTCTACGGTGACCAGCAGGTCGCCGCGGGTGCCGTCCTTGCGGACCGCACCCTTGCCCCGGGCCCGCATGGTGCGCCCGTTGGGCGTGCCGGCCGGAAGCTTCAGGGTGACCGGCGGTCCGCCGAGCGTGGGGACCTTCACCTCACCGCCGAGTGCCGCCTCCGTGAAGGTGACGGGCACGGTGACCGTGAGGTTGTCGCCCTTGCGGCCGAAGACCGGGTGGGCGTCGACGTGGACGACGACGTAGAGGTCGCCGGCCGGTCCGCCGCGCTCGCCCGGGGCGCCCTTGCCGCGCAGCCGGATCCGCTGGCCGTCGAGGACGCCCGCCGGAATCCTGACCTGCATGGTGCGGGACGACTTCGCCCGGCCGCTGCCCTTGCAGACCTCGCAGGGGTCCTGGGCGATGAGGCCCCGGCCCTTGCAGTCCACACAGGGGTCGGTGAGGGAGAACCCGCCGCCGCTGCCGCGCGAGACCTGACCGGTGCCGACGCAGGTCGGGCACACCCTGGGGGTGCCGTTCTTGTCGCCGGTCCCGGAACACGCCTTGCAGGGTGCCTGGCTGGACATCCGCAGCGGGACCGTGGCCCCGTCGACCGCCTCGGTGAAGCTGAGCGTCACCTCGGACTCGATGTCCTGGCCGCGGCGCGGCTGCACCCGTGTGCCGGCGGAGCCGCCCCGGTTGAAGAGACCGCCGAAGACGTCGCCCAGACCGCCTCCGCCGCCGAAACCTCCGGCACCGCCCTGCTGGCCCCCGCCCGGGGCGCCTCCGAAGAGGTCCCCCAGGTCGAAGTTGAAGTTGCCCTGGGCCCCGCCGGGTCCGGCGCGGAAGCCACCGTTGCCGAAGAGGGCGCGCGCCTCGTCGTACTCCTTGCGCTTCTTGGTGTCACCGAGGACGTCGTTCGCCTCGGAGATCTCCTTGAAGCGCTCCTCCGCCTTGTCGTCGCCCTTGTTGGCGTCCGGGTGGAACTCGCGGGCGAGCTTCCGGTACGCCTTCTTGATCTCGGCGTCGGTGGCGTCCTTCGGGACGCCGAGAACCTTGTAGTAGTCCTTCTCGACGAAGTCCTTCGTACTCATCGACGTCCCTCCTTCCGGACGCCCGGCCGGGTGGCCGGGTGATGTGCTGCCAGGTGGTCGGACGGGAAGTCAGACCTCCTCGCCGCCACCGCTCTCCTCGTCGTCAGCCGCCTCTTCCTTCGCGGCCGCGGGGGTCGCGCCCGGCTGGGGCTCGGCCACCGCCACTCGCGCGGGACGGATGGTGCGCTCGCCGATCCGGTAGCCGGGCTGCAGGATCGCCACGCAGGTCGTCTCGGTGACGTCCGGTGCGTAACTGTGCATCAGGGCTTCGTGGATCGTCGGGTCGAAGGGCTCGCCCTCCTTGCCGAACTGCTGCAGTCCGAGCTTGGCGACGACCGTCTCCAGCGATTCGGCCACCGACTTGAACCCGCCCACGAGCTCACCGTGCTCGCGGGCCCGGCCGACGTCGTCGAGCACGGGCAGGAGATCGGACAGGAGACCCGCGACTGCGATCTCCTTGACCGTGACCCGGTCCCGCTCCACGCGGCGGCGGTAGTTCTGGTACTCGGCCTGGAGCCGCTGGAGGTCGCCCGTGCGCTCGGAGAGCGCGGTGCGGACCTGGTCCAGCTGTGCGGTCAGTGCCGTCGTCTGGTTCGCGTCCCCGGCCGGGGCCGCCGCCTCCTCCGAAGAGGGGGTGGCGGCCTTCGGCTCGGCGTCGTCAGGGGTGGCGCCGGAGGGGACGTCGGGCTTCTCCTCGAAGCCCGGAGTCTCCTCGGTCACGCCGCACCGCCCTTGGAGTCCTTCTCGTCGTCGACGATCTCGGCGTCGACGACATCGTCGGTGCCGTCGGAGGACTGGCTCTGGCCGGCGCCCGGCTGCGGGTCACCCTGCGGGCCGCCCTCGGCCTGGGCGTTGGCGTACATCGCCTGGCCCAGCTTCTGGGAGACGGCCGCGACCTTCTCGGTGGCCGTGCGGATCTCGGCGGTGTCCTCGCCCTTGAGCTTCTCCTTCAGCTCGGTGAGCGCGGTCTCCACCTCCGTCTTCACGTCGCCGGGGACCTTGTCCTCGTTGTCCTTGAGGAACTTCTCCGTCTGGTAGACGAGCTGCTCGCCCTGGTTGCGGGACTCGGCGGCCTCGCGACGGCGGTGGTCCTCGTCCGCGTACTGCTCGGCCTCTTCGCGCATCCGGTTGACCTCGTCCTTCGGCAGCGAGGAGCCACCGGTGACGGTCATCTTCTGCTCCTTGCCGGTGCCGAGGTCCTTGGCAGCGACGTGCATGATGCCGTTGGCGTCGATGTCGAACGCGACCTCGATCTGCGGCACACCGCGCGGGGCCGGCGGCAGACCGGTCAGCTCGAACATCCCGAGCTTCTTGTTGTACGCCGCGATCTCGCGCTCGCCCTGGTAGACCTGGATCTGCACGGACGGCTGGTTGTCCTCGGCCGTCGTGAAGATCTCGGAGCGCTTGGTCGGGATCGTGGTGTTGCGCTCGATGAGCTTGGTCATGATCCCTCCCTTGGTCTCGATGCCGAGGGACAGCGGGGTGACGTCAAGGAGCAGGACGTCCTTGACCTCGCCCTTGAGGACACCGGCCTGGAGCGAGGCGCCGATGGCGACGACCTCGTCCGGGTTGACGCCCTTGTTGGCCTCCTGGCCGCCCGTGAGCTCCTTGACGAGCTCGGCGACGGCCGGCATACGGGTCGAGCCACCGACGAGAACGACGTGGTCGATCTCGGAGAGCTGGATGCCCGCGTCCTTGATGACGTTCTGGAACGGGTTCTTGCAGCGGTCCAGGAGGTCAGCGGTGAGCTGCTGGAACTGCGAGCGCGTGAGCTTCTCGTCCAGGTGCAGCGGGCCCTCGGCCGACGCCGTGATGTACGGCAGGTTGATCGAGGTCTCCGTCGAGGACGACAGCTCGATCTTCGCCTTCTCCGCGGCCTCGCGGAGACGCTGGAGAGCCATCTTGTCCTTGGACAGGTCCACGCCGTGCCCGTTGGCGAACTGCTTCACCAGGTAGTCGACGACGCGCTGGTCCCAGTCGTCACCACCGAGGTGGTTGTCGCCGTTGGTGGCCTTCACCTCGACGACGCCGTCGCCGATCTCCAGGAGGGACACGTCGAAGGTGCCGCCACCGAGGTCGAAGACGAGGATCGTCTGGTCGTCCTTGTCGAGCCCGTACGCCAGCGCGGCGGCCGTCGGCTCGTTGACGATGCGCAGGACGTTCAGGCCCGCGATCTCGCCGGCCTCCTTCGTCGCCTGACGCTCGGAGTCGTTGAAGTACGCCGGGACGGTGATGACCGCGTCGGCCACCTTCTCGCCCAGGTAGGACTCGGCGTCACGCTTGAGCTTCTGCAGGATGAAGGCGCTCATCTGCTGCGGGTTGAAGCTCTTGCCGTCGATCTCGATCTTCCAGTCAGTGCCCATGTGGCGCTTGACCGAACGGATCGTCCTGTCGACGTTGGTCACTGCCTGGCGCTTGGCGACCTCGCCGACCAGTACCTCGCCGTTCTTCGCGAAGGCGACGACGGACGGCGTGGTCCTGGCGCCTTCGGCGTTGGTGATGACGGTGGGCTCGCCGCCTTCGAGAACGCTGACGACGGAGTTAGTCGTGCCCAGGTCGATGCCGACCGCACGTGCCATTTCAATTCCTCCAACTGACTACTTGAGTGGATCTGACTCAAGGATGCATGACACCCGTCCCAGAGTCAACAGACCTGAGTCGGGTCGACTCAACTATCGTGCACGCACCTCCCGCCACCAGCTGAAACGCTCACCTTCGCGGTCACGGACACACCGCACATACGGGTAAGCGTCGGCAATCCGTCCCGCATACGGGCGACACCCACCCGCCCCCACGGCGCACACGCCCTTCCCCATCATCGCCTCATGGGATCGTTCTGTCACAAAATGCCGCGAGCCGCTCAAAACCGGCAAGCGATCCGCCGACTCCAGTCAGCCGACCCAGGCAGGTGCGAACGATGCAGACGCAGTGGCAAAGGCAGAGCCACCGCCCCCGACGGCGGCCGGGACCTGCCCGGCGCACCTGGCAGCCGCCGCGGCCACGCCGCCTCCGGGCCGTCCGCAGGGCCCTGCGGGCACTGGCTCCGGCGGCCCCGCCCCGCCCCACCGCGAAACGCCTCCTGGACCTGGCGCTCGGCTCGGCCCTCCTGCTCCTGGCCGCCCCCCTGCTCGCCGCGGCCGCGCTGATCCTTGCCGCCCGAAGCGGCCCCGGGGGCGTCGTCACGCGCTCGGCCCGGCTGGGAGCGGACGGCAGACCGTTCGTCCTGCGCTCGCTGCGCACCCGCCGGCTGCGGCTGCACGTGATCTCGCGACTCCCCCACGTCCTGCGCGGCGAGCTCTCCCTCGTCGGCCCGGCCCCGCTCACGCCGGGCGACGTACGCGGCGGGCCGGCCGGTGCGAGAGACTGGCGGCGGGAACTGAAGCCCGGCCTCACCGGCCTGGCCCAGATCCGCCACCGTTCGGCGATGCCGTGGGACGAGCCGGACCTCCTCGACCAGTACTACGCCGAGCACCACCGGCCGGGCCTGGACCTGGCGATCCTCGCGGAGGCCGTCGGCGCACCCCTGCTCCGGGCGGCCCGGAGCCTCGCCGGGCGCGGCAAGGCAGACCTGAGCGACACAGATCACCGCCTGCCCGGCTACAGGACGGCGGAATAAGTGGATAGTGTCAGCACAGACTGATTAAGTTACTGCTTAGTAAGCATCTCAGTAATCAGCGATCATCGCTGGATCCCACCCTCGCAGGCCCGAGGAGCCCCCAAATGCAACTCGCCGCGATCATCGTGTCGCTGGTGCTGACCGTCGTCGGCGTTGCGCTCATCGCCCGAGCGGTCGCGCAGATCTACCGGTTCGTCCGCCTCGGACAGCCGGTACCGGCAGGCAGCCGCACCGACGACCCCAAGCAGCGCACGATCACCCTGGTCAAGGAGTTCCTCGGCCACACCCGGATGAACCGGTGGGGCATCGTGGGCTTCGCGCACTGGTTCGTCGCGATCGGCTTCCTGACGCTGCCGCCGACGCTGCTCCAGGCGTACGGACAGCTCTTCAAGGCCGACTGGGTGCTGCCGATCATCGGTGAGTGGCTGCCGTTCGAGCTCTACATCGAGTTCATCGGCCTGATGACGACGGTCGGCATCCTCGTGCTGATCGCCATCCGGCTGCTGAACCTCCCCTCCCGGGCAGGCCGCAAGTCCCGGTTCGCGGGCTCGAAGGCCTGGCAGGCGTACTTCGTCGAGTACGTCATCCTCGTCATCGGCCTGGCGATCCTGACCCTGCGCGGTCTCGAGGGCGCGATCCACCACGTCGGCGGCTACGAGGCCGCGTACTTCGTCTCGTACCCGCTGGTCCTCGCCTTCAAGGGACTCGCTCTCGGCACGCTGCAGAACCTCATCTACTTCGTCGCGATGATCAAGATCGGCGTCTCGCTGATCTGGATGATCACGGTCTCGCTCAACACCAACATGGGTGTCGCCTGGCACCGCTTCCTCGGCTTCCCGAACATCTGGTTCAAGCGGAACGCCGACGGCGAGGTCGCGCTGGGCGCGCTGCAGCCGATGACCAGCGGCGGCAAGGAGATCGACTGGGAGGACCCGGCGGAGGACGCCGTGTTCGGTGTCTCCCAGGTCGAGCAGTTCTCCTGGAAGGGCATCCTCGACTTCTCCACGTGTACGGAGTGCGGCCGCTGCCAGTCGCAGTGCCCCGCCTGGAACACGGGCAAGCCGCTCTCCCCGAAGCTCCTGATCATGTCCCTGCGCGACCACGCGCACGCCAAGGCCCCGTACCTGCTGGCCGGCGGCGGCAAGGACATGGAGGGCAACGAGAAGGCGACCGAGGAGCAGCTCAAGGACGTCCCGGCGGCCGCCCTCGCCGAGGCCGAGCGCCCGCTGATCGGCACGGTCGAGGAGAACGGCGTCATCGACCCGGACGTGCTCTGGTCCTGCACCACCTGCGGTGCGTGCGTGGAACAGTGCCCGGTCGACATCGAGCACATCGACCACATCGTCGACATGCGCCGCTACCAGGTGATGATCGAGTCCGCGTTCCCGTCCGAGGCGGGCACGATGCTCAAGAACCTGGAGAAGAAGGGCAACCCCTGGGGGCTCGCCAAGAAGCAGCGCGTCGAGTGGACCAAGGAGGTCGACTTCGAGGTCCCGATCGTCGGCAAGGACGTCGAGGACCTCTCGGAGGTCGACTACCTCTACTGGGTCGGCTGCGCCGGAGCCCTGGAGGACCGGGCCAAGAAGACCACGAAGGCCTTCGCGGAGCTGCTCCACATCGCGGGCGTCAAGTTCGCGATCATGGGCGGCGACGAGAAGTGCACGGGTGACTCCGCCCGCCGCCTGGGCAACGAGCCGCTGTTCCAGCAGCTCGGCCAGGAGAACGTCGCGATGCTGAACATGGCCTTCGGCGAGGACGACGAGGACGACTCGACGAAGAAGGCGAAGGCCTCGAAGAAGATCGTCGCGACCTGCCCGCACTGCTTCAACACCATCGCGAACGAGTACCCGCAGCTCGGCGGCGAGTACGAGGTCATCCACCACACGCAGCTGCTCCAGCACCTCGTCGACGAGGGCAAGCTGATCCCGGTGACCCCGGTCGAGGGTCTGATCACGTACCACGACCCCTGCTACCTGGGCCGTCACAACAAGATCTACACGCCCCCGCGCGAGATCATCGCGAAGGTCCCGGGTCTGCGGAACGAGGAGATGCACCGCCACAAGGAGCGCGGCTTCTGCTGCGGCGCCGGTGGTGCCCGGATGTGGATGGAGGAGCGGATCGGCAAGCGCATCAACAACGAGCGCGTCGACGAAGCCCTCTCCCTCAACCCGGACATCGTCTCCACCGCCTGCCCGTTCTGCCTCGTCATGCTGACCGACTCGGTCAACGGCAAGAAGAACGACGGCAAGGCCAAGGAGTCGATCCAGGTGGTCGACGTGTCGCAGCTGCTGCTCGACTCCGTGAAGACCCCGGCCGACCCGGCGGGCGAGCCGGAACCGGCGGACGCGCCCGAGCCGGAACCGGTGAAGTAACCGGAACCCGCGTCATCGCGTTGCAGAAGCGGCCGGACCTGCCTCGGGGGCAGGACCGGCCGCTTCTGCTTCACGGCTCCGGTGACGCATCATGTGGGGCGGCCGCCGCGACGAAGGAGACGGCCGGGAGGACCACGACGTACGAGGTATTCCTGCGGGGATACGCATTCGGAGGCATCCCGTGCGGATACGCATCGCAAGGGCGAGAGCCACAACGCGAACCGGACGGGCAACCGGCGCGGCAACGACCGCGGCGGCCGGCGGCCTCTGCGTACTCCTGCTGACGGCCTGCGGCGGCTCCCCCGCCTCCTCGGCCCCCAAGAACGGCGACGCCCCTCCCACGGCCCTGTCCGGCCTGGCGGGTGCCGAGCGCCACCCGGTCCCGCACGGGACCGGCAGCCACACCCCCGACGACTTCAACGGCGACGGCCACCGCGACCTCGTCCTGGACGACCTCGTGAAGCCGGCGGCCGACAGCCACGGCGACGACGCCGGGATCGGCATCGTGTACGGCTCCGCCACCCGCGGCCTCGACCCCTCGGTACGCCAGCTGCTCAGCGCGCGTACGAACGCCGCCAAGACCGGCGACACCCTTCCCTCGGCGTTCGACGCCGAGGCGTCGTGCGACCTGGACCGGGACGGCTTCACCGATCTGATCGTGGCCACCGACCCCCCGTACAACGGCATCGGCCGCCCGCCCGTCCCGCTGCAGATCCTCTTCGGCTCCCCGGCGGGCCTCACCGGCAGGGCGGTCACCCTGCGCATCCCGGACCGGGCCCGCTTCGGCAACGCCTGGCCCGACCACCCCGTCTGCGGCGACTTCGACGGCGACGGGAAGCCGGATCTGGCCGTGACGGCGAGCGCGGGACGGCTCAGCTTCCTGCGGGGCCCGTTCACGCGCGACGGCCGCCCGCACGCCGCAGGCGGCACGATCCCCGGCGCGGGCCCCGCCCTGTCCGCGCCCGAGCCCCGGACGGACACGAACCGCGACGGGTACGACGACCTGGTGTACACGGCCCTTCCCCATGAACCCGGCACCCCCGGCACGGGAACGCTGCTGCTCGGCAGCCCCGACGGACCGGGCCGCCCGGGCGGCACGTACCGCTTCGGGGCCCCGGCGGGCGCACTCCCGACAGCACCCCTGCGCAGGCCCGCGGACAGCACCGCGCCGGCCCGTGCGGAAACGACTCTCCTCCAGCGGTACGCGGACTTCGACGGCGACGGGAAGCCGGACACGGTGGTCCGCACCCACCGGGGCGAGACCGCCGACCTGATCGCCCTGTACCCGGCGGCCACACCGGACCGCCCGCTGATCACGTTCACCAGCGCCCTGTTCACATCGGGCTGAGGGCAGCCCCCCCAGGGTTCCCTTAGGGGATGTCACAGCTGAGCGTCAAAGGCGGGCCATTCCCCCGCCCCTTCCACCCGACCCGCGCGGACCAGGTACGTTCGATTACGTGGCTGGATTCAGGATCGGACGCGGCCGGGACAACCGCACCCCGCAGCAAGCGCGACAGCAACCGCGGCAGCAGCCGTACGGCAATCAGGCACCACCGCCGTACGGACAGCAGCAATGGCCGCCGACGGGAGGCAGCGGCGCCCCGCCCCACGGCGGCGGCTACACCAACAACGCCCCCGGATACAACAACGGCGGCGGTTACAACGGCGGCGGGGCCGACGAGCCCGAGTACTTCGCCGACCCGTACCCGCAGCCCCACCAGGGCGACCCGTACGCGAACAGCCCCGGTCACACCCAGGCCTTCAGCATCAACGAGGACCCCTACGGCGACGGCAACACCTACCGCGCCGGCCAGGCGCCCGCCCAGCCCGCGGGCCCGCGCCTGCACTGGAAGCAGCTGCTGAGCGGCATCGTGACGCGCCCCGGACCGACGTTCTGGCAGATGCGCGACTACCCCGTCTGGGGCCCGGCGCTCGTCGTCACGTTCCTCTACGGCCTGCTGGCGCTGTTCGGCTTCGACCAGGCCCGCGAAGACGCGATCAGCGCACCGGTCGGCAACGCCATCCCCTACGTCATCATCACGGGCGTCGGCTTCGTGCTCGGCGGCCTGGTGCTCGGCGCGGTCACCCACACCCTCGCCCGCCAGCTCGGCGGCGACGGGGCGTGGCAGCCGACCGTGGGCCTCTCCATGCTGATCATGTCGATCACGGACGCCCCGCGCCTGATCTTCGCGCTCTTCCTGGGGGGCGAGAACTCCCTGGTCCAGATCCTCGGCTGGCTCACCTGGCTGGCAGCCGCGGCCCTGCTCACGTCGATGGTGAGCAAGTCCCACGACCTGCCGTGGCCGAAGGCGCTGGGCGCGTCGACGATCCAGCTGCTCGCCCTGGTCTCGATCCTCAAACTGGGCACGATCTAGAAAGAACGAGAGCCCCCGCGGCCCCCGGAAGGGGCTGCGGGGGCTCTCGCGTCCCGTCCGTCAGGCGTCCAGTACCTGCCCGCTGCGCCGCACGACGGGCTTCTCGACACTCCACGGGAAGTTGATCCAGCGATCGGTCTTCTTCCACACGTACTCGCACTTCACGAGTGAATGCGACTTCTCGTAGATCACGGCCGAGCGCACCTCGGCGACATGGTCGATACAGAAATCGCGCACCAGTTTCAGCGTCTTCCCGGTATCGGCGACATCGTCGGCGATGAGGACCTTCTTGTCCGAGAAATCAATCGCGTTCGGCACGGGCGCCAGCATGACGGGCATCTCCAGGGTGGTGCCCACCCCCGTGTAGAACTCCACGTTCACCAGGTGGATGTTCTTGCAGTCCAGCGCGTACGCCAGACCACCGGCGACGAACACCCCGCCCCGCGCGATGCTCAGCACCACGTCCGGCTCGTACCCGTCGTCCGCCACGGCCTGCGCCAGCTCCCGCACGGCGTGCCCGAAGCCGTCGTACGTCAGGTTCTCCCGCACATCGTCACTCATCGGGCATCACACCTGCGTCCGGTGGAAGTTCATGTACGAACGCGACGCGGTGGGACCACGCTGCCCCTGGTACCGCGACCCGTACCGCTCGGAGCCGTACGGGAACTCCGACGGAGAACTCAGCCGGAACATGCACAGCTGACCGATCTTCATCCCCGGCCAGAGCTTTATCGGCAGCGTCGCCAGATTGGACAGCTCCAGGGTCACGTGCCCGGAGAACCCCGGGTCGATGAACCCGGCCGTCGAATGCGTCACCAGCCCGAGCCGGCCGAGCGAACTCTTTCCCTCCAGCCGCGACGCGAGATCGTCGGGCAGCGAGATGACCTCGTACGTCGAGGCGAGCACGAACTCACCGGGGTGCAGGATGAACGCCTCGTCCCCGTCCGGCTCGACGGTACGGGTCAGATCGGCCTGTTCGACGGCCGGATCGATATGCGGATAGCGGTGATTCTCGAACACCCGGAAAAAGCGGTCGAGCCTCACGTCGATGCTCGACGGCTGCACCATCGACGCGTCGAAAGGATCAATACGTACGCGTCCGGCGTCGATCTCGGCCCGGATGTCCTTGTCTGAGAGAAGCACTCACCGAGGATACGCAGAACGCGCGGGCCCACCCCCATCGGGCCGCCCGCGCGCCTGTCGCCTGCTCCCGCAGACCGTGCCGCTCGCTCTCCTACCGCTCCTCGAACACCACGGGCACGGCATGCCGCAACCGCGCACAACGAGGACAGCGGATAAGCCGCCCGGGACCGATCCGCCCGGGCCCGAGCTGCTGCATCGGGAACGAGGCGGTAGTGAAAACGTGCCCTTCGGCACAGCGGACGACGGTGCGCTCCATGGAGTCCATCAAGTCCCTTCCCCATCAAGCCGTGGACGAGAAAGCCACATTAGGGGATGAACAGGACGCCACCGCACGCGGCACTCCGACCCCCCACGCTACGCCCCCAACTCCCGCCCGCCACACCCCCGTCCACCCCACCGACATGCCACGGCGACTCACACCCGGGCTCACGCCTCGGGGGGTCTGCGATGGGGTAGAGTGTGGGACGATGCGTCGCTGGTCAGCCAGTACGTTTCGCGGGTGTAGTTTAATGGTAGAACATGAGCTTCCCAAGCTCAGAGCGCGAGTTCGATTCTCGTCACCCGCTCCACGAGAAAGCCCCAGGCCAGCGGCCGGGGGCTTCTTTGTTGTCTGGACCAGTTCAGGCACCTCGTGTCATATCCATGCCAGACACCTCGCCGCTCAGCGCGTAGAGGCCCTGCGGGCCGAGTCGATCGGCCGCGTTCTCGAACCGGTGAGCGAGGCAATCGCACGACCTGTCGCACGAGCTGAAATCCACAGGAACCGGCACGCACAACAAAGACAACGGGACCTCCTGGCACACTCGAGCCTCAGCAACCCCCCGAACTGCACCAGGGGCCCTGCCTTCATGCACAACAACCGCGGAATCACCGACCTGTCAGCCACTCTCGGTCACACCGCACTCAAGATCGATAGGGCAACGGCCGCTTGCGATCCGTTCCGGATCGGTGGCCTGGGGCGAAGGGGCGGATGTGGGCATGTTGGAGCGGATCTGTGCTCCGCCCTCCGGGTAAAGAGCCTGCGGCACCTGCCCGTTGACGCCGAAGACCAGCGGTCGTACCGTCTCCGTACAGAGATGTGACCATCGTTCACACACAAGGACATGGGGTGGGGTCGTGGGGCAGCGCAAGGTCGTGGTGTCGGGTGGCGGTACGGGGATCGGGCGGGCGGTGGCCGAGGTCTTTGCGGCGGACGGCGACCACGTCGTCCTCATCGGGCGGCGCGAGGAGCCCCTGGAGAAGGCCGCCGGAGAACTCGACGCCGCGCATGGTGCGGGAACGGCCTCCTGGGTCGCCGCCGATCTGAGCGATCCCGGCCAGGCCCGCAGAGCCGTGGAGTTCTGCACCGCGGGCGGCGCGCAGGTCGACGTGATCGTCGCCAACGCCGGCGGCAACGTCGCACCGGCCCTCGACGGCACCCTCGAAGGCGTCGCGGACAGCTTCCGCCGCAACTTCGA
This sequence comes from Streptomyces sp. NPDC005761, assembly GCF_040630635.1. Lineage (NCBI taxonomy): Bacteria > Bacillati > Actinomycetota > Actinomycetes > Kitasatosporales > Streptomycetaceae > Streptomyces > Streptomyces sp. NPDC005761. Next base: position 51,379 of record NZ_JBEXXX010000012.1, read on the forward strand.
GGCCAACGTGCTCACCGCCGTGCTGCTCACCGAAGGATTGCTGCCCCACCTCACCCGGCCCGGCGGGCGGATCATCCAGATGTCGTCCATCGCCGCGCTGCGCGGCCCCGGTTCGTACGGCGGCTCCAAGGCCACCGTCAACGCCTACACCGTCGACCTGGCGCAGAAGCTCGGCCCGCAGGGCATCACCGTGAACGCGGTCGCTCCAGGCTTTGTCGCCGACACCGAGTTCTTCGGCGACCGGGCCACGCCCGAGTTCGTCGCCGCCCGGACCAAGCAGTCACTGACGGGCCAGGCGGGCCGCCCCTCGGACATCGCCGCCGCGGTGCACTACGTGGCGTCACCTGAAGCGGCGTACATGACGGCGCAGATCGTGCATGTGAACGGGGGCGCAACACTGGGGCGGTGACGGCTCGTCACTGGTTCGCAGCCGTCCCGCACGCGACCAGCCCGACTCCACACTCGTTGAGCCGGGACCGATGCGAGGCGGCCTGATCCACCCTCCACATCAAGGAGCACGAACCATGCCCACCCCCGCACCCCAATTCGATGGGTAGGAGGGGGAACCCCTGCAGTTGCCGCCCATGCCCTAACACACGCCCCAAGCGCTCCGGTTGGCCATTCAGGAACACGCTCCTCACCTCCTCCCGGACTTCTACTTCCGGGGGTTCGACGTCGACGCCTCGCTCCCACACTGGATGACCGTCCGACCTCTGGCCTCTACAAGCCCCAGCGGGCCCCAGATCGTGGACCTGGCCGGCGGGCGCGGCTGGCTCATCTGCACCTTCATGCCGCGCCACGCCGATCCCCAGATCCTCGTCACCGAAGCCTTCCGGGCCTGACGTCTGCACCACCGGAGCGTCTCCAGCACGGGTGGCCCCCGGTCCGTTTCCGTCGCCCGCTCCCACACGGAACCTCAGACTGATGACCCGCTGTCGGCGTGCCCATCCGTGCCCAGCAGAGCGGACGACAGCGGTCAGATACGACCCTCAGAGGGAATGGCCCCTCCACCTGCCCGCTGCAAAAACCCAGCTTGGAAGCCTGGGAACGCTCCTTCGACGAACTCGCCCACAGTGCCCGGGCCACTGCGTGGATCTCGCCTACCTGCACCGTCGCCGGCTTTCAGACGTGCCCACCGCGGGCGGCTCCTGGCCCCTGGCGCTACCGGCGGCTACGCGGTTCAGGCACACGGCCTGGTCGACCGGCTCCGCCAGGCGGTTCGAGACCCGTGGGGACGCCGACCAACAGGTCGTCTGCAAGCCGGCGTCCCCGCGAAGTTGCTGCGTGTTCGCTCCTGTGCCCCAAGACGGGCTGACTCGGCGAAGCTTGGATGCCTCGCCGGGTGCCCCGGATACGGCGGTGCCCGATGCTCGTTCGGCTGCGATATCAGTGGTTTCCTACAAGGCGGTTTCGCGGTCGTCCCACTGGTAGTCGCTGACGCGGTTGGTCAGGGTGCCCCGACCCGTGCCTCCGTAGACGTCGAGGGTGCTACGGCCTACGCCGAAGAGATCGTTGTGGCCGTCACCGGTAGCGTCGCCGACGGAGAAGAGCGACTGGAACCGCTGCCAGCCGCCCGTACCGATCAGGGTGCGGGTGCCGAACCATCCCTTGCCATTGCCGGGGTAGAGCCAGAGCTTGCCGGCGGTGTCACGGGCGATGAGGTCGTTGGTGGTGTCCTTGTTGAAGGAACCTATGCCGACAAGGGCATTGATGCTGTTCCAGCCCGCCCCGATCCTGGCGCGGGTGCCGAACCACCCCTTGCCGTTGCCCGGGTAAATCCACAGCACCCCGGAGGTGTCGGCTGCGAGCAGGTCGCCCTTGCCGTCGCCGTTGAGGTCACCGGCCGCAGTGACACGGCGCATACTGTTCCAGCCCGCGCCGATCTTGGCGCGGGTGCCGAACCACCCCTTGCCGTTGCCCGGGTATATCCACAACACGCCAGAGGTATCACGGGCGAGGAGATCCTCCTTACCGTCACCGTTGAGGTCACCGTGCCTGGTGAGCGCGGTCATGGAGTTCCAGCCGGCTCCGATGAGGGTGCCGGTGCCGTCACCGCGGAGGAACCACAGTCGGCCGTTGCGGGAGCGGAACAGCAGGTCGCTCCTGCCGTCGGCGTTGAGGTCGCCGAAGATCCGGGCAGGCCGGGCGTCGTCGTTGCTGCTGTTGTACCACTCCATGTATTCCAGTCCGGTCAGGCAGCTGTGCAAGGTATCGCCGAGACGGAACGAGCTGACGTTGTTGGACAGGTGGCTGTTGGCGTCGTGGAAGCCGGCCAGGTCCAGGCCCTCATGACTCCCGGTCCACATCAGAACGTCGTGCACGTCGTCGATGTACTGGTAAGACGATCTGGTGTAGACGCAGATGTAATCGGACGCCGTGCGGTTGATGAGGGACGAAGCCTTGTTGTCGAAGGAACCCAGGCTCGGCTTGCTGCCGGAGTACGTTGCCATGGCTCCCGCGCCATACGCTCCGTCGAGCAGACAGATCTTCCCCTTCGGGCAGCGGTCGTAGCCCGATGACGCTGCCGCGGCCGGCGCTGTCTCCCCAGCGAGCAGGCCGATCGCCGCGGCCGCACTGACGAGAGCGGAGCGGAGCGATATACGCATGGTTGACCCCCCAGGATCAGAGGAGGAAACCATAGCGGTGCGTACCTTGGCCAGGGCAGTTCGCCGCCCTCCAAGGCATCGGCGACCTGACGCCGCCCCTCCTGCGGCGCTCACGCCGCTGCTGGAACGCCGGCACGTCCGCAAGGCGGACCAGACGCCGAGGTGCATACTCCAGTATGCTTTAACTTATGTCCTCAACGACTCGCATCACCGTCACGCTCCCCAGTGACCAGGTGGCGGAGCTCCGCAAGCTCACGGACAACGTCTCCGGCTATGTAGCGGAAGCCGTGGCCCGCCAGATCCGGCACCAGCTCCTGGGCGACGACCTTCGCCGCCACGAGGAAGAGCACGGAGGCTTCAGCGACGAGGAGCTCGCGGAAGCCCGCTCGAAGATCCTCGGCGCCGCCCGCTCCTCTAAGGACGCGGACGCCGCGTGAGCGAGCGCATCGAGACCGTCGTCCTGGACTCGGAAGGGCTCTCCGCCTGGATCGCGCAGGACCGCAAGCTCCTCGCGATGCTTCAGGTCTTCCACGACATGGGAGCCGACCTGGTGATCGGGGCGAACACCATCGTGGAAGTCAGCCACTCCCGTACCAATATGCCTCGCCTGAACTGGGCCCTGTCCCGCATCAAGGTGGAGCCGGTCACCGAACAGGCGGCGAAAACGGCAGCGGAGCTACTCAAGGGAGCCGGACTGCACGGGCACAAGTCCGCCATCGACGCCACAATCGCCGAGGTCGCGCTCCGCCAGCCGAAACCCGTCGCCCTGCTGACCTCCGACAGCGACGACATGCCCAAGCTCTGCGGCAACCAGGTCCGCATCATCCCTCTCTGACCAGCCGGCCCGCCCGGAGCACGCGTCGCACTGCCAGCTCTCGTGCCCCATCCGTGCCCAACAGAGCGGACAGCAACGGTCAGAGACGGCTCCCAGAGACCGGGAGCCGCCCACCTGACCAATCCGAAATCGCAGGTCAGAGGCCCTGCAACAGCCTAGGAACCGTTGATTCCCAAGCTCGGAGCGCGAAGTCGATCCCTGCCACCCGCCCATGAGAGAAGGCCCAGGTCAGTGACCTGGGCCTTCCTCGTCGTCCTGAGCCGCCCGCACCATCCGGTCCGGCCCGCCGGCCACGTCGGCAGTCGGGCCGACCGGGATCCGGTCAGAACTCCAGCACCTCGCGGTCGAGGGGGTACCGCGCCCGGTGAGGGCCGTCGTACGGCGAGGGCGTGATCGGCAGGACGCCGGTCGGCTGCAGGCCGAGGTTGTCGTCCCAGATCCGGGGTTCGACCTGCCCGACGACGCGGAACTTCCGGAAGGTGAACGGTGGGCTGTCGGTCGGGAAGAACTCGGCTGTGGTCATCACCTGGAAGTGCAGGTGCGGCGTGGTCGAGTTGCCGCTGTTGCCGATCAGCCCGAGCACCCGGCCGGGTTCGACGTGGTCGCCTTCCCGGACCTTGAGCGAGCCGGGCTTCAGGTGCGCGTAGAGCAGATAGCGGCCCGGCGCGACCTCCACGGTGACGTGGTTGCCCACGGTCTCCTCGATCGGCGGGACCGGCGGCGTGACGGGGGGCGCGTTGTCCGGGATCCCGTCCTGGACCTCCACCACCCTGCCGCCGTCCGCGGCGACGACCGGCTGCCGGTAGCTCAGGTAGCTGGTGAGCCTGGTGGGGTCGCCTTCCCAGGTCTGTCCCTGCTCACCGACCCGGTACCAGTCGATCGCGAAGCGCTGCGGCACGTAGAAGCGGCCGTTGATCGGGCCGAGGCCGCGCCGGTGGTGGGTGTTGCCGCAGCACGACTCGCTGGAGTACCAGGTGCCGGGGCGAACCGGTGGGGCGAGGTTCAACGGCGCGGTGTGGGCGGTCGGGGTGACTTGCACCGTCTCCTCGAACGCGGAAGGGCCGCCGGGGGCCAGGATGGCGCCCGACAGATGGTGTTCGAGGACCTCGGGCGCCGGCTGACCGCGGCGCAGCGTCAGGTCGAGCCAGATGACCCACTTCTGGGACCCCTGGATGACGGTCGGTGTCGGCGCGGGGGGCGGCGGGGTGTACCCGTCCGCACCCGGCAGGGGGTCGCCCACCGGATTGGCGGCCTCGGCCAGCGCCTGCCCGCTCAGCGAGCCGACGACCCGTTTGGTGCGGGCGTCCAGGACGTCGACACGATCGAGCCGCACCGGCGTGCTGCTGGAGAGTGCGTTCGTGGTGAGCAGTTCGTACGAGAGGTGCGTCCTGCCGTCCGTGGCGTTGAACGGCGCCGGCTTCGTCATCACTGCCGCCGTCAACGGGGTGAACTGCGGGCCGGGAACCGGAGCGGTCGCGCCGGCTCCGTATCCGGGTGCCGACGAGGCCACCAGCAGGCCGGCTGCCAGTACGGCACCGGCGAGCCCGCGAAGGAGCGGGCTACGGCCAGTGCGGTTGCGAGGGTCGCGCTCTGCCATGGTGCTCTTCCAGTCGTCGGGTCCGGGACCGTGAAGGGCACCGGCACGCCCCGCCGAGGCGCAGGCCCATGTAATCCGGCGACGCGCCGCTCCGGGCGGACGGCGCCGGAGTCAGGTACCGAACTACACCCGTCCAGCGGCATCGACCACCGAGCCTCGTCTGTGGCAACTTCGGGCCCACCCGGAGCGACACGTCGGCGCCTCGGCCGTACCGCCGCCGGGGACGGCATGGCGACGGTACGGCGGCGGGGCCGGGCCCCTCCGGGCCCACCCGGAGCGACACGTCGGCGCCCGGCCGTACCGCCGCCGTGGACGGCATGGCGACGGTACGGCGGCCGGGCCGGGCCCCTGTCAGCTCTTGCAGGCGGCCACGTTGTCGCTGGTGCCGGGCACGGCGGCGGAGCGCGCGGCCTGGAAGTTGGCCTCGAACGCGTCGAAGACCGCCGGCGTGGTGATGCGCAGCATGGCCTCGTCGTTGTCGCGCAGGGCCGGGCCGCTCCAGTTGTGGCTGCCGGTGAACATCACCTTCTGGACGGTGTCCGCGTACATGCCGTCGACCATCCAGTTCTTCGAGTGCACGATCCGGTTGGGCGTCGTGGGGTCGCCGTCGTCATCGTGCTGGTAGCAGCGGTTCGTGATGCCGGAGACGCCGTGCAGGGCGCTCCAGGTGCCGGAGTCGGTCTCGCTGTAGACCAGATCGACCAGGCAGTCCTGGCCCGCCAGGGCGCGCAGCTTGTCCGCGACGGCCTGCCGGGTGATCTTCAGCATCGCGGCGTGGACGGTGGTGCGGCGCGCGGTGCCCGCGGAGTCGGTCCAGCGGCAGGTGATGTTGTCCATCGCGTTGACCACGGTGTCCGTGGTCGCGTCGCTGCCCGAGCGGGGGAAGAAGTAGTACTTGTACTCGCCCGCGTTGCCGTAGGTGTAGGACCAGGCGGTGCGGTTCTGGGCCGGGAGACGGGTGAAGTAGTCCACGTAGCCGTCGTACAGGTCGGTGTTGCCGGCGACGGTCACCGAACTGTTCCAGTAGCGGCTGTAGTTGGACGGCGTCAGGTTCGAGGTGAGCTGGACGACGACGTCCTTCTGTGCGCCGCCGCCGACACTGCTCGCGAGCAGGAACTTGTTGTGGTTGATCCCCGTCGTCGACGTACTCAGACACGAGCGGTCCTTGGCGCACAGAGCCACCCAGGAGGTGGCGGAGGTGCTGGTGCCGAGGCTGCTCCTGAGCAGGTCGTAGGAGGCCCGGTACTCCAGGGTGCTCTCGTCGAGGACGACCTTGACGCCGACGCCGCGGTCCTTCGCGGCGCCGAGGTCCGCGGCGATCGTCTCGTCCCACAGGTGGTACATCGCGAGCCGCAGGACCGAGCCGCTGTCCGCGTTCGCGATGACGGAGCGGACCTGGGAGCGGATGGCCTGCTGCTCGGTGGTGGTGCCGGTCGGCTTGTTGAAGACCGGGCTGGTGGGGACGGTCGCCGCGGCGGCCGGCTGGGCGGGCGCGACCAGCGCGGCCACGCAGGCGGTGACGGCGAGCAGGACACCGGCCGCGCGCTTGCCCGGCGCGGAGACGGACCACCGGGACACGGGCCATGAACGGGGTACGGCGAGCGTCGGTATCATCGTCGTTCTTCCTCTTCCTCGCGCTTCCGTGCGGTGCACCGCACGGATCTGTCGGCTCGTCAAACCGCCTCAGCAAAGCACGACTTCAGCGCGAGGTCACCCGGCTCAGGCGCCGACCCTGGGGCATCGGCTCCGGTCGCCGTCACTGCGATGTGAGCACGCAGGGCGGCCACCCGGCTTCGGAGAGCGGTACAGGAAGCTCAACACCGTCGAACCGGCGATCAGCCCGCTCAAGCCCCCCGGAGCAGTGCCCCTCGCTCCCGCTCCGCTGACGAAGTCCGGGCCAGAGGCCTGGGGCCTCGTCGTCGCCCGGATCCGTCAGCGCGTGCTGAGTGTGTCGCGTACGGTGGCGTCCGCGCAGGTCGGGGTTCAGGCGGCGCTCTTCTTCACGGATGCGATCACGGCGGAAGCGACGCCGGTCGCGACGAGGCTCCCCACCATGGTCATCCCCACGCCGACCATGAAGAGGCCGCTGGAGTCGTCCGACCAGTCGTAGTAGGCGGCAGCGGTCAGGCCGGCCGTGACGCCGAGGACGGCGCCTGCGACGTAGCGGCGGGATGCGGCCCAGTACACCGGCACCAGCAGAGTCAGCACCAGCCCGATCACCTGCCACGCCTCGTACGGGCCGGTCTCCGAACCATCAGGTTGCACGTCACGGTGCTGGTCCCATCCCAGCCAGGCAGCCCACACCGCTGACGTCATCACAGTCAGGACGAGGATCGCGGTCAGTTGGGGAACGAGTTTCAGAGGTCGTTGCGACATGGCTCAAGCGTCGCGGCCTGCCCGGGAACCGACCACGGTTCACGTACTCACCTCGGTATGAGTACTGGGGCCATGGATCACGACTTCCCCGTGGCACAGCCGCACCAGATCGGTCGGGGAGTCAGGGGTACTGGCGCTCCTGGCAGCGCCGGCTGTCGGTGGGCCCCTGGGTCGGCGTTCCGGGCCCGGCGCAAGTACCGGCTCGAGGGCTTCAGAAGACGGGTGGTGTCACCACGAAGTTCTCGCCGCCGTACAGGGATTCGTAGCGGATCTCGATCACGAGGCGACGGGTGATGAGATCCCAGAACCAGTCGTGCTGAGCATCACTGAATTCGTCCAGAGACAGCAGGAAGGCGGACTGCCCTGCCAGCACCACGGCGCCGGGACGCAGGGAGTGCGCCTTGGGACGCACCGGGAACGAGCTCAGAATGCGCTGCTGTGTGTGGTAGTCCCACTGCCCCATGGCCTCCCCGTCCAGCCGCACGGCTGAGCTCGTCACGATGGCCGGCCCGAGTCCGGCATTGACGACGTTGAGCCCTGCTTCGGTACCTTCGTACTCCTTCACCCGACGCATATGAAGCATGGGCCTCACCGACTGGCGGCCATGGCGCCGGCTGTCCCGGGCCTGTGTGTAGCTGACCCAGAGAGAGCCGAGCGCGATGACTATCGCTGCAACAGCGGTGACCGTGTCCGAGCTCATAGCCGTTGCCCCCGTGCGACGCCGTGGATGGTGAACGGATTTTCCCCACGTGACCACCGGTCCACTCCACAACCTGTGGACGCGCTGCGACACCGCGGCACCCGTGCTCACGGGCGGCTCCCGATTCCTGTCACCCGCTCCGGCAGGGACCTCGGCGCCGCGGAGGTCTGCACGGGGCGCGGCGGAGTGTGCGCGTTGGCGGCCGGGCACGGTGGTCGGGCGCGGTGGCCCGGGGCGCGGCGGGTGGGCGGGGCGGGTCCTTGCGATGAGTTCTGCGGGGATCGTGAGTCCTTGTCTTGACAAGGGCGACAAGCCGAGCACCGAGGAAGGGCGACGGCCATGAGGGATCCGGAGTACGTCCGAGACGTCTGGCCGGTCGTGCACGCCGAACGTGCGGCGCTCGTCCACGACCTCGAAGGCCTCGATGACAGCCAGTGGGAGCAGCCGTCCCTCTGCGACGGCTGGACGGTCCATGACGTCGCCGCCCACCTGGTCGACACCGCCCGCACCACGCGGTTCGGTTTCGTCGTCGGTCTTGCCCGGGCACGGTTCGACTTCCACCGCCAGAACGCTCGCGGTGTGGCGCGCGAGCGCGGTGACTCGCCGTCGGAGACGCTGGCGCGGCTTCGGCGGGTGGCCTCGCGCACGTCCACCCCGCCGGCGCCCCTCGACAGCCGGCTCGTCGAGGAGATCGTTCACGGCGAGGACATCCGGCGGCCGCTGGGGCTCACTCGCCCGTACCCCCGTGATGCCGTCGTCCGGGCGCTGCGCCTCCAGGTTCGCACCCCGGAGTCTCTCGGTGGCGCCCGGGAAGTCGTGGCCCCCCTTCGCCTGACGGCGGTCGACGCCGATGTGTCGATCGGTGACGGTGCGGAAGTGTCCGGGCCCGTGCTCTCGCTGCTTCTCGCCGTCATGGGACGCCGCGTGGCGCTCGACGACCTTCACGGCCGGGGGGTGGGTGCGCTGGAGCGGCCGGCCTGACGATCCGCCGCCTCGGACTGTTCCTCGGCCTACGCCGCCGTGAGCGAGGCGTCCTCGGCAGCGCGCCCACAGCGGGCGGGCGATGGCCTGCTCTGAGCGTGGGACGGTTATTGACCGATCGTTCTGAATGAGCTTAAGGTCTCCATCATGGCCAGGACCAAGGAATTCGACCCGGACGCCGCACTGCAGTCGGCCCTCGAGCTGTTCTGGCGGCAGGGCTACGAAGCGACATCGGTCGCCGACCTCGTCGACCACCTCGGCATCGGCCGCGCCAGCATCTACGCCACCTTCGGCAACAAGCACGAGCTGTACCTGAAGGCGATGGACCGGTATTCCGAGGGGCGTGATCCGCTCCTCCTCACCGAGTTGTCCCAGCCGGGACCCGCGCTGCCCGCGGTGCGGGCGGTGGTGCGCCGCTTCGCCTCGGAGGCCACCTCCCCCGACAGCCGGCTGAACGGCTGCCTCATCACCAACACCGCGGCCGAACTGACCCCGCACGACCCTGCGGCGACCCGCCGGGTCGAGGTCAGCTGGGAGCACTTCGAGACCCTGCTGCAGTCCGCGCTCGTACGGGCGCGGGCCCAGGGCGAACTGCCCGATGACCGCGACCCCCGCGCACTGGCCCGCATGCTGCTCGTCCTGATGCAGGGCGTGCGGATCGTCGGCAAGGCGTCCAGCGACCCCGCCCGGGTGCGGGACGCCGCCGAGCAGGCACTGACCCTGCTGGACTGAATCCCACCCGCGGCAACCACCGGCCCCACTGCCGCGCGCCCGAATAATTGACCGATCGATCCAATATGGGGAGGGGTATGACTGCCAAGGAAGTCACCCGCGTCGTCCACGTGCGGCACAGATACGCCTTCGCCCTGCTCGGGACCGTTCAGACCACGCTGATCTTCACGCTCGCGGCGATCGCCGTTCCGCTCCCTCTCATAGGACGTGAATTCGACTTACGGCGGACCGACTTGATCCTGCTGAGCTCCTCGTACGGCTTGACCTTCGCCGGGTTCCTGCTCTTCGGCGGCCGTCTCGCCGACCGCTACGGCGGGCGGCGCACCCTCGCCGTCGGCCTCCTCCTCTTCGCCGCCGCCTCGGGCGCCGCCCCGTTCGCTCCCGGCATGGGCGCCCTGCTCGCGGCCCGCCTCGTTCAGGGCGCCGGTGCGGCCGTCATCGCTCCCGCCGCCATGGCGGTGCTGCGCGTCGTCCACCCCTCCCCCACCGCGTACGCCAGGGCGATGGCCACCTGGGGCGGTCTCTCCGTACTCGGCGCGACCGCCGGCAATCTGCTCTCCGGCGTCATCGTCTCGTTGCTCTCGTGGCGTTGGACCTTCGTCGTTCCGCTCGTGGTGGCGGTCGCCGCCCTGGCTCTCTCGTCCCGGTCCCTGCCGCTCACCGCTCCCCGCCGGGGCAGGGCTCTCGACCTGCCGGGTGCTCTGCTCGCCACCGCCGGGATCACCCTCGCCAGTTACGGTCTCGTCGTCACCGATGTCCGGCCCTGGTCGTCGGCCGGCGTGCTCGTGCCGGTGCTCGGCGGAGCGGGACTGCTGATCGCGTTCCTGTACGCCGAACGTCGAGCCCGCGACCCGTTGCTGCCGCTCCGCTTCCTGCTCGACCAGCGGCGGGCCCTCGCCCTCACCGCCATCGCGCTGAGCGCCTGTGGGACCGCGATGACCTCCGTCGTCCTCTCGCTCCATCTCCAGCAGACGCGCGGCTGGTCGCCCCTGCAGACCTCGGCGGCCTTCGTGCCCTTCGCCCTCGCGCTGCTCGCGTCGGGCCGGGCGGCTGGGCCGCTCGTCAGCCGGTACGGGGCCGGGGCCGTCACGACCACCGGGCTCGGCACCGGCGCGGCCGGGCTCGTCCTGCTCGCCTCCACCGGACTCCACGCACACACCCCGTACGCCTACGGACTGCTGCCCGGTCTCGTGCTGCTGGCGGCCGGCACCGCGGCCGCCTTCGGCGGGGCCGCCGTGCTCACCACCGAAGGCGTACCGGCACGGCAGACCGGGCTGGCGGGCGGTGTGCTGAACAGCGCGATGGAGCTCGGGCCGACCGTCCTGTTCGCCCTGCTGCTCACGCTCGGCAGCGACGCGCTGTCCCTGGCCGCTACGGGAACGGCCCTTGCCGCCACCGCCCTTCTGAACCACCGCGCCAACTGATCCCCCACTCGAAGGAGTCATCGAAGAATGAACAGCTTCACTGGCAGGACCGCGCTCGTCACGGGAGCCGGCTCCGGTCTCGGCCGCGCGATCGCGCTCGCCTTCGCCGCCGAGAACGCGTCCGTGATCGCCGCGGGCCGCACCGCGGCCTCCCTGGACGAGACGGTCGGCCTCATCGAGGCAGCGGGCGGCACGGCCGCCGCGGTCACGGCCGACGTCACCGACTCCGACCGGCTCCGGAACCTCGTGCGGGAGAGCGTCACCCGGTTCGGCAGCCTGGACATAGCCGTCAACAACGCGGGGATACTCCGCGGCACCGGCCCTGTCGGAGAGGTCAGCGAGGAGGACTGGGACGCGGTGCTGCGTACCAATGTCACCGGCGTCTGGCTGGCCATGAAGCACGAGATCGCTCACATGAAGGAGAACGGCGGCGGGGTCATCGTCAACATCTCCTCCAACCTCGGCGCACACCTGCGCATCCCGAACCTCGCCGCGTACATCACGTCGAAGGCGGCGGTCTCCGCACTGACCCGCGCCGCCGCCCTCGACCACATCCACCAGGGCATCCGCATCAACGCGGTCAGCCCGGGCGCCGCCGCCGCTCCCATGTCACTGCGGCCCGGCGAGACCGAGGCCGACCGGGCGGAGCGGGTGAAGTCGGAGAATCCGCTCGGCCGGGTCGCGGAGGCCGGGGAAGTGGCGGCCGCGGTGCTCTACCTCGCCTCGCCCGCGGCCGGTTCGGTGGTCGGCGCCGACCTGGTCGTCGACAGCGGGTCATCGGCCTGACGGTCCGGCGGCGGCACTCCGTCGAGCAGAAGGACGTGAGCGGCGCCCCCTCCCGCAGGACGGACACCGTCCCGTGGGACCGGGGGTGCCGGTGGCTCCCCCGCTCGGCTCGCGCATGCGATTGTGCCGCGAGGTGGGTGAGCGGGACGGCGTGTTCGCGAGGCCGGTCGGCGAAAGGAGCACCGGGGGCCGGGGTTGGAGCAGGCAGGCCGGCGGCTCGATTCTCAGTGCTGGGAGCGGTCGGGCGCTGCGGCTTCCAGGTCGGCGACGGTGCCGGACATGATCGTGCGGGCGTGTTCCGTGATGTGCGGGAGGGGCCAGTCCCACCAGGCCAGGCTGAGGAGGCGGGTGATCTCGTCGTCGCTGTAGCGGCGTCGGATGAGCCGGGCGGGATTGCCGCCGACGATGCCGTAATCGGGGACGTCGTCGACGACGACGGAGCCCGAGGCGATGATCGCCCCGTGGCCGATGCGGACTCCCGGCATCACCGTGGTCCGGTAGCCGAACCAGACATCGCTCCCGACCGTGGTGTCGCCCCGCCCGGGCAGTCCCGTGATGAGGTCGAAGTGGTCGGCCCAGGAACCGCCCATGATCGGGAAGGGAAACGTCGAGGGGCCGTCCATCCGGTGGTTGGCGCCGTTCATGATGAAGCGCACGCCCTCGCCCAGGGCGCAGAACTTTCCGATGACGAGCTTCTCGGGCCCGTAGTGGTACAGGACGTTGCGGGTCTCGAAGGCGGTCGGATCCTCGGGGTCGTCGTAGTAGGTGAACTCCCCGACCTCGATCAGCGGCGAGCTGACCAGCGGCTTGAGCAGTACGACCCGCGGTTGTCCGGGCATGGGATGCAGAACGGTGGGGTCGGCGGGGACAGATGGCATGTCTGGTCGCTTCCTCTGTGAGGGTCGGGGTGACGTCAGGCTCGGTGGTCAAACGCCCAGGTCGTCCTGGTCGGAGACAGCGCCCAGCAGTCCCCGGCCGTGGTCTTCCGCTCCATTGTCTTCACCGGTCCGAGCACAGGCATGGGCACTCCCTCGTGAAGCCGCTCCCCAGCGGCGGGGCCGGGCGGGGCAGCCTCTGCCGCGAGAATTGAACTCTCACGGCGCAGCGCTTCTTCTGCCTCGAGCACCTGAGAGCCGGGCCCGGCTTCGACCGCTGCCCGCGGCCGTCCCGAGGGCCGGCACGGTTTCGGGGCCGGCGTGACGCGGGCCCCTGACCGGCCGTCCCGACCGGCGTCGCCTGCGCATCTCGACGAATGCGCCGTGCCGTTCGGGTGACAACCGTTCGCGCCGCCCGGATCCGGCAGCCGTCGGGGTCCATACCTGACCCCATGGACAGGAAACTACCGAGACGAACGGTGCGTACGGCGATGCGAGGAGAGAATTCCGGATCCCTTCGGCACCGCGTGGTCGCCGGATGCTGTGCCCTGCTGCTCCTGGCCCTGACCTCGGGCGCGGGAGCCCAGGCGGCCTCGTCACCCGGCGACGGCGGTTCCGAGCGGCTCGACCCGCGGATCACGGAGATCATGCGGAAGCCGGACTACCCCAACGCCCAGTGGGGCCTGCTCCAGCAGGATCCGGACAGCGGGCGGGTCGTCCACAGCCGCTTCGCCGAACAGTTCTTCATCCCCGGGTCGGTGGCCAAACTCTTCGGCACCTCCGGGGCGTGGGACACCCTCGGCGGCGACCACCGCTTCAGGACGCCGGTCCACGCGATCGGCGAGCGCCGCGGAAGCACACTGAGCGGCAACCTCGCCCTCGTCGCCCAGGGCGACCTGACCATGGGCGGCAGGACCCGCCCCGACGGCACGGTCGACTACACCGACCTCGACCACACGTACGCCAACGACTTCCCCGGCGCCACGCTCACCCCGGAGAACCCGCTCGCCGGGATCAACAAGCTCGCGCGGCAGGTGCGCAGCTCCGGCATCACCCGCGTCGACGGAAACGTGATCGTCGACAACCGGCTGTTCCGGCCCGAGCCGGTCTTCGTCCCCGTCCCGACGCCACTGATCATCAACGACAACCTCATCGACCTGCTGACCACCCCCGGCGCCCGCCCTGGCGCGCCCGCACAACTGGACTGGCGGCCGAGAGTCGCTCCGTACCGCGTCACGTCGACGGTGAGGACCGTGGCCGCGGACGGGCCGACGGACATCCAGGTGACGACCACCGACAACGGCACCCGGATCCGGCTCTCCGGCACCATCGCGGCCCGCTCCCAACCGGCTCTGAAGGTCTCCCCCATCACCGACCCGGCGGCCTTCGGGCGCACCGCGCTGATCGAGGCGCTGGGGCGGGCCGGGGTGAAGGTGACGGCGAAGCCGACCGGCGCCAACCCGGTCGGGCAGCTTCCCCGCTCGTACGAGGGCAGGCCGCGCGTGGCTCTGTACACCTCGCCGCCGTACGCCCAGTACGCCAAGCTCATCTTCAAGGTCAGCCACAACCTGGGCGGAAACCTCGCCATCTGTCTGATGGCGGTCGCGACCGGCAGCAAGGACTGCATGGACGGCTTCCCGGTCCTGGCCGCCTTCCTGGATCGCGCCGGCGTGGACCGCAAGCAGATCCAGCTCCTGGACGGCCGCGGCGGGAACCCCGTGGACCGGACCACGCCCAAGGCCGTGGTGCAGCTGCTGACGTACTGGCAGCACACCCCCGAGGCGGCGGTGTTCCGGAATGCGCTGCCCATCCTCGGAGTCGACGGCCTGCTGGCCGAGAACTGCACCCACTGCCCGGCCCGAGGGAAGGTGTTCGCCAAGACCGGCGCCGCCGTCGGGCTGGACGCGCTCAACAACCGCCTGGCCGTCGGCGCCATCACGATCGCCGGCTACCTGGACAAGGGCAACGGCCGCTACGACGTCTTCTTCGCGGGCGTGAACGGCGCCTCCACCCCGACAACCGACGTCACGGGCGTGCTGGACATCGCCGATGACCTCGCCATGATCTCCGCGTACTTGCAGGAGGAGACGGCACGACGAGAAGGCTGAAGTCATGAGGAAGCCCCAGGCCGGTGGCCCGGGGCTTCTTCGTTGTCCGGGCATCCGGTGGGCAGTGCTCTCGCCGGCCCCAGGCCCTCACGCCCCAGCCGCGGCTACGGCGCCCGACCGGGTCGGGCGCCGCTCGCCAGTGATGGCGGATCCGGGGGCGCGGCCCGGCGGGGGAGTCCTCAGTCCCTCTGCGCCTTCTTCAAGGTGGACTGAAGGGCGAAGAACGCCGGCTTACGAGCGAAGTCACCGGTCATGACCGTCGCGGAGCCCTCCCCGCTGAAGAAGACCGGAACCCAGGAGTACTTGTCGGTGAAGCCCCAGATCGTGAAGGAGTTGCAGCCGTCGACAGCCAGGCACGCGGACAGCGCCTGCTGGTAGTAGTCGGCCTGCTTCCGCAGTTGCGCATCGGTGGGCTCGCCGCTCTCCGGCAGGTCCATACGCACGTCCAGCTCGGTGATGGCCGTCTCGAGGCCGAGCCCGTCGAACCGGCGCAGGCTCTCCTCGAGGCCGCCCGGGAAGCCGTACCGCGTGCTCAGGTGCGCCTGCGAGGAGAAACCGTGCACGGGCACACCCTGCTTGAGCAGGTCCTTGATGAGGGCGTAGTAGGCGTCGCTCTTGGCGTTGACGTCCTCGACGCCGTAGTCGTTGAAGAAGAGCTTTGCCTTCGGGTCCGCCTGGTGCGCCCAGCGGAACGCGTCGGCGACGATGCCCGGCCCGAGCCGGCGGATCCAGATGTTCTCCTCGGTGCGCAGTTTGCCCTCACCGTCGAAGATCTCGTTGGCCACGTCCCACTGCTGGATGCGGCCGGCGTAGCGGCCGACGACAGTGGAGATGTGCTTGTGCAGGATGGCGCGCAGCTCCTCGTCCGAGAAGTTGCCCTCCTCCAGCCAGGCGGGGTTCTGGCTGTGCCACAGGAGCGTGTGCCCGCGCACGACCTGGTGGTGACGGTCGGCGAAGTCGACGATGGCGTCCGCCATCCCGAAGTTGTAGCGGTTCTGCTCGGGGTGGATGTACTCCCACTTCATCTGGTTCTCGGGGGAGAGCGAGCTGAACTGCTGCCCCAGGATCTTCCGGTACTTCTTGTCCGAGGTGAAGGGGTCCGGATAGTCCTGCTCGAGGTGGTGGCCGCCGCCCGCCACGGCGGTGCCCACGAAGAACCCGTCGGGAGCGGCCCGGCGCAGCTGATCGAACCTGGCGTTGGAGTGTGGCGCGGCCCGGTGGCCGTGCGACGGGTCGGCCGTGGCCGAGGCAGCCACCAGCGGCAGCGTCAGGGCTGCCGTGGCGAACGCGGCAGTGATGAAGCGGAAGTGTCGCATCGGGGAACTCCCATTCCGGTCAAGCTTCGAAAGTTTCGAACAACTTTCCGAATGTATGGCTCCCGGACGCTACGAGTTCGCCGACGCGGGCGTCAATACCCGCGTCGCGCCGAATGTGGGCCGGGCCGGAAGGCTGCTGCGCATCCCCACTTGTGACGGCGACGGCACCGTTCGACCGGAGCGAGGGCCGGCGGTCGGGAGATGGAGCAAGCGGTACGGGCCGCCATGCCCCGTTCCTACGACACGGGCATGACGGAGCGGCAGAGCGGCAGGGGACTATCACCCATGCCTCGAATCGGGGGTGGGGCTTCTTCAGGGCCGGCCGCACCGACAGGTACGTCCGTCCGTCGCCGGTCCGCGCGTCGTCGATCCGCACGAACTGCTTGGTTCCGGCCCAGGGGGCCGCACCGGTCGATGCCGTCACGGGTGCGGTGGCGGTGCCACTGGCCGTCACCGTCACCGATGCGGTCGCGGTCGCCTGCTCGCCGTTCTCACCACTGCACCCGGTCAGGGCGACAAGACACCGTGGCCGGCGGCCCCTGCCGCCGGGCGAACGCGAGCGCGGTGCGCACCCGCCGCCACCGGCTGACCGCCGGCCGCCACGCCACCGTCCGCACCCGCACCTCGGGGGCGCCGTCGAGGTCCAGCTCGGCCCGGCGTTCCCAGGCCCGGACGAAGGCTTCCTGGACCACTCCCGCGCCTCGGCGAGGTCGCCCGTCATGGCGTACAGCCGGCCGATGGGACGCCCGACGCTCGCGGCGTGGAAGCTGTCGAACTCGCGCTCCTACGCGCCCTGTTCGGCGGACGGTCCATCCGGTGGTCGCATGTTCCCTCTCACGCCGCAGGGAGCCTTTCGGCTCCCTCGACGCGCAGGAGATCGGCGACGGGGCACGCTCCGGACTCAGTCCTCCCCCTCCAGGCTTCCCTCCGTCTCCAGGTACGCCTGGCGCAGGGCGTCGAGCACGGCCGGATCGGGCTTGGCCCACATGCCGCGGGACTCGGCCTCCAGGAGGCGTTCGGCGATGCCGTGGAGGGCCCAGGGGTTGGCCTGCTGGAGAAACGCCCGGTTGACCGGGTCCAGGACGTACGTCTCGGTGAGCTTGTCGTACATCCAGTCGGCGACCACGCCCGTCGTGGCGTCGTAGCCGAAGAGGTAGTCGACCGTGGCCGCGAGCTCGAAGGCGCCCTTGTAACCGTGGCGGCGCATCGCCTCGATCCACTTCGGGTTGACGACGCGGGCGCGGAAGACGCGGGAGGTCTCCTCGACCAGGGTGCGGGTCCGGACGGTCTCGGGGCGGGTGGAGTCGCCGATGTACGCCTCCGGGGCGCTGCCCTTGAGCGCCCGCACCGTGGCGACCATGCCGCCGTGGTACTGGAAGTAGTCGTCGGAGTCGGCGATGTCGTGTTCGCGGGTGTCGGTGTTCTTCGCCGCGACCGCGATGCGCTTGTACGCGGTCTCCATCTCCTCGCGGGCCGGGCGGCCGTCGAGTTCGCGGCCGTAGGCGTAGCCGCCCCAGACCGTGTAGACCTCGGCGAGATCGGCGTCGGTGCGCCAGTCGCGGGAGTCGATGAGCTGGAGGAGACCCGCTCCGTACGTACCCGGGCGGGAGCCGAAGATGCGGGTGGTGGCGCGGCGTTCGTCGCCGTGAACCGCCAGGTCGGCCTGGGTGTGGGCCCGTACGTGGTTCTGCTCGGCGGGCTCGTCCAGCGAGGCGGCCAGCCGGACCGCGTCGTCGAGGAGGCCGATGGTGTGAGGGAAGGCGTCGCGGAAGAAGCCGCTGATGCGGAGGGTGACGTCGATGCGGGGGCGCCCGAGTTCGGCTGCCGGGATCGCTTCCAGACCGGTGACGCGGCGCGATGCGTCGTCCCAGACCGGTCGGACGCCGAGGAGGGCGAAGGCTTCGGCGACGTCGTCGCCGGCGGTACGCATCGCGCTCGTGCCCCACAGGGACAGGCCGACCGAGGTGGGCCAGTCGCCGTTGTCGGTGCGGTAGCGCTCGAGGAGCGAGTCGGCCAGGGCCTGGCCGGTCTCCCACGCGAGCCGGGACGGGACGGCCTTGGGGTCGACGGAGTAGAAGTTCCGGCCCGTCGGCAGGACGTTGACCAGTCCGCGAAGAGGGGAACCCGAGGGGCCGGCGGGAACGAAGCCACCGTTCAGCGCATGGACGCAGTGGTCGAGTTCGTCCGTCGTGCCGGCCAGTCGCGGCACCACCTCGCGCGCGGCGAAGCCGAGGATGTCGGCAACGGCGCTCGGGTGCCCGGCGGCCACCCCGGCGACGGCGTCCGTCCCCCAGCCCGCGTCCTCCATCGCCTGGACCAGGGCGCGGGCCTGCTCCTCGATGTCGTCGGCAGCCGTGCGGGTGGCCGCCGACTCGTCCAGGCCCAGGGCCTCGCGCAGACCCGGCAGGGAGGTCGTACCGCCCCAGATCTGGCGGGCCCGCAGGATCGCGAGGACGAGGTTGACCCGGGCGGGGCCGGTGGGTGCGCCGCCCAGCACGTGCAGGCCGTCGCGGATCTGGACGTCCTTGATCTCACAGAGCCAGCCGTCGAGATGCATGATGAACTCGTCGAAGCCCTCGTCCTCGGGGCGTGCCTCGAGCCCGAGGTCGTGGTCGAGCCTGGCCGCCTGGATCAGGGTCCAGATCTGGGCGCGGACCGCCGGGAGCTTCGCCGGGTCCATCGCGGCGATCTGGGCGTGCTCGTCGAGGAGTTGTTCCAGCCGGGCGATGTCGCCGTAGCTGTCGGCGCGGGCCATCGGCGGGACGAGGTGGTCCACCAGTGTGGCGTGCACGCGGCGCTTGGCCTGGGTCCCCTCCCCCGGGTCGTTGACCAGGAACGGGTAGACGAGGGGGAGGTCTCCGAGCGCCGCGTCGGGACCGCAGGCGGCCGACAGGCCGGCGTTCTTGCCGGGCAGCCACTCCAGGTTGCCGTGCTTGCCCAGGTGGATCATCGCGTCGGCGCCGAAGCCGCCGTCCTCCGCGGCGGCGGCGATCCAGCGGTAGGCGGCCAGGTAGTGGTGCGAGGGCGGCAGATCGGGGTCGTGGTAGATCGCGATCGGGTTCTCGCCGAAGCCGCGCGGCGGCTGGATGAGGATGAGCAGGTTGCCGCGGCGCAGGGCCGCGAGGACGATGTCGCCCTCCGGGTTGCGCGAGCGGTCCAGGAACATCTCGCCGGGAGCGGGCCCCCAGTGCCGCTCGACGGCCTCGCGGAGTGCGGCCGGCAGCGTCGCGTACCAGCGCCGGTAGTCGGCCGCCGGGATACGGACCGGATTGCGGGCCAGCTGCTCCTCGGTGAGCCACTCCTGGTCGTGGCCGCCCGCCTCGATCAGCGCGTAGATCAGCTCGTCGCCGTCGCCGGAGGCCAGGCCGGGCACCTCCTCCGTACCGAAGTCGTACCCCTCGGACCGGAGTCGGCGCAGCAGGGCCACGGCGCTCGCCGGGGTGTCGAGTCCGACCGCGTTGCCGATCCGGGAGTGCTTGGTCGGGTAGGCGGACAGGACGAGCGCGAGGCGCTTGTTCTGGTTCGGGATGTGGCGGAGCCGGGCGTGCCGTACGGCGATTCCGGCGACGCGGGCCGCCCTCTCGGTGTCGGCGACATACGCCGGGAGGCCGTCCTCGTCGATCTCCTTGAAGGAGAACGGGACGGTGATCAGGCGGCCGTCGAACTCGGGCACGGCGATCTGGCTCGCCGCGTCCAGGGGTGAGACGCCCTCGTCGTTGCCCTCCCAGTCGGTGTGGGAGCTGGTGAGGCAGAGCGCCTGAAGGACCGGTACGTCGAGGCCGGTGAGGGCGCCGGCGTCCCAGGACTCGTCGTCGCCGCCTGCCGACGCCTCGGCGGGCCGGGTGCCGCCCGCCGCCAGGACGGTCGTCACGATCGAGTCGGCGGCCCGCAGTGCGTCGATGAGTTCGGGCTCGGGGGTGCGCAGGGAGGCGACGTACAGCGGCAGGACGCGGGCCCCCTCGGCCTCCACGGCCCGGCACAGGGTCTCGATGAACGCGGTGTTGCCGCTCATGTGGTGCGCGCGGTAGTAGAGCACCGCGACGGTGGGCCCGCCCTCCGCGTCGCGGGGCGTGCGCTCCAGCGGGCCCCAGGAGGGTGCGGGCGCGGGCGGTTCGAAGCCGTGACCGGTGAGCAGGACGGTGTCGGACAGGAACCGGGCGAGCTGCTCCAGGTTGGCCGGGCCGCCGTGGGCCAGGTAGGCGTGGGCCTCGGCGGCGATCCCGATGGGGACGGTGGAGGCGGCCATCAGCTGGGCGTCGGGAGCCTGCTCACCGGTGAGGACCACGACCGGCCGCCCGGTGGCGAGGACTTGGTCGAGACCGTCCTGCCAGGCGCGGACGCCGCCGAGAAGCCGTACGACGACCAGGTCGGCACCGTCCAGGAGCTGCGGAAGGTCCTGGAGCGGGAGCCGGGAGGGGTTTGCGTAGCGGTAGGCGACCGGGCCGTCGGAGGCGCGGGCGCTGAGCAGGTCGGTGTCGGACGTCGACAGGAGCAGGATCATGCGGCGTCTGGCCTTCCTCGGGGTGTCCACGCCCCGGGCGGTGTCGTAACGGATCCCCCTGCTCGACCGGCGCCGAGAGTGCGGGGAAGGGAGTTCCTGACTCGCCCGGCCGGTGGGACCAAGCTCACAGTGGCGGGACCGCGCCGGAATCTCACCGGGCTTCCTCCCTTGTCGCCGTGTGGGGCGACGACGTGCCGGATGGCCCGTCACTAGGCATAGTAAGGGTCCCTTGCCAACTGTGGGTCATACGGACTGAAGAGATGGTCGGTATGCTCGCCGCCATGCCCCGACCAGCCACTACGCCTGCGCCGCCCGGAGACGCGTCAGCCCGGGCCCGTGGCGACGCCTGCCCCGGGACGTTGCGCCTCCACCGGGCGGATGACGGGGCTCTGGCGCGCATCCGCGTCCCGGGGGGTGTACTGACCGCGGACCAGGCGGATGTGCTGCGGGAGTTGGCCGGCCGGCTGGGCGACGGTGAGCTGCATCTCACCTCCCGCGGCAATGTGCAGCTACGCGGTCTGGGACAGGAGCACGGGGGCGAACTCGCCTACCGGCTCAGGGAGTCGGGGCTGCTGCCCTCCGAACGGCACGAGCGGATCCGTAACGTCGTCGCCTCGCCGCTGTCCGGGCTCGACGGCCGCGGGGAGCGGGACGTCCGCCCGTGGCTGTCCGCGCTGGACACGTTGTTGTGCGCGAGTGACGCGGCGGCCGGTCTGTCCGGCAGGTTCCTGTTCGCGCTCGACGACGGACGCGGTGACGTGGACGCGCTCGGCGCTGACGTGACCCTCCGGGCACGGAGCGAGGGGAACGCGCTTCTGCGTATCGGCGCGGAGGAGACCGTGCTGCGGATTCCGGGCGCCGGGGCGCCGCAGGCCGCACTCGTCGCGGCCGAGGCCTTCCTGGACGCCTCGCCCGCTTCCGGTGCCTGGCGGGTGGCTGATCTGCCGACGGGTGCCGGCCCCCTGGTCGACGAGGTCGAACGGCGGTTGCGGGCGGCCGGAGTGCGTACCACGCGCACCGTCGCCCCGGTGGCGCCACAGGGTTCCACGGCTCCGGCCACCGGCGCGGTGAGCGGCCCCCGGGACGTGGTCGCGCTGTCGGCCGGCCTGCCGCTCGGGCGCATCGGCGCAGAGCCGTGGCAGATGCTGACGGACATCGCCCGGCACTGCGGTGACGGCGAACTGCGGCTGACCCCGTGGCGCGGCATCGTCGTTCCGGGGGCGGAGCGGGAGCGGGCCACGGAGCTGCTGGACTCGCTGGGTGAGGCCGGCCTGATCGTCGGGCCCCACTCCCCGTGGACCGGCGTGGGGGCGTGCATCGGGCGCCCCGGCTGCGCGAAGTCCCTGGCCGATGTGCGGTCCCAGGCGGCGGCCGCCCTGGGGCCGGTGGGAGCACTGCCGGTGTACTGGTCGGGGTGCGAACGCCGGTGCGGTCATCCGCAGGGCGAGTGGATCGACGTCGTCGCCACCCCGGACGGCCACGAGGTCGCCCACGTACGGGACGGCCGCAAGGACGCCCCGGTGCGCATCACCGACAGCCCGCCCGCTCTCGCCGCCGCGGTATCGGCGGCCCGCCGCGGTATCGGCTGAAAACCCCTGCCCACCCCACGACACCTGACCGTTCCACGCCCGATGAAGAGAGCGAAAGCACTGTGCACCAGTACGAGAAGGACGGACCGGCCATCTATCGCCAGTCCTTCGCCACCATCCGCGCGGAAGCGGATCTGGCCGGCCTCCCCGCGGACGTGAGCCAGGTCGCCGTCCGGATGATCCACGCGTGCGGCATGGTCGACCTCGTACGCGATCTCGCCTTCACCCCGGACGTGGTGGCCCGCGCCCGCAAGGCGCTGCGGGCAGGCGCCCCCATCCTGTGCGATGTGGCCATGGTCGCCAGCGGTGTCACCCGCAAGCGGCTGCCCGCGGACAACGAGGTCGTGTGCACCCTGTCCGATCCGGCGGTGCCCGGGCTCGCGGCGGAGCTGGGCACCACCCGCAGCGCCGCTGCCCTGGAGCTGTGGCGCGACCGGCTGGACGGGGCGGTCGTCGCCGTCGGCAACGCACCCACCGCGCTGTTCCGGCTGCTCGAAATGATCGAGGCGGGCGCGCCGCGCCCCGCCGCCGTCATCGGCGTTCCGGTCGGCTTCGTCGGCGCCGCCGAGTCCAAGGACGCCCTGGCCGCCCATCCGTCCGGGCTCGACCACCTGATCGTGCGCGGCCGTCGCGGCGGCAGCGCCATCGCGGCCGCCGCCGTCAACGCGATCGCCAGCGAGGAAGAGTAACCGTGAGCGAGCAGACGACGGGCCGGCTGTACGGAGTCGGGCTCGGCCCCGGCGACCCCGCCCTGATGACCCTACGAGCGGTGGAGATCATCGCCGGCGCAGACGTGATCGCCTATCACAGCGCCCGGCACGGACGGTCCATCGCGCGGTCCATCGCGGCGAAGCACATCCGCGCCGACCACATCGAAGAGGCACTGGTCTACCCCGTCACGACGGAGACCACGGACCACCCGGGCGGCTACCGGGGCGCGATGGAGGACTTCTACACCGAGGCGGCGGCCCGGCTGGCGGTCCACCTCGACGCCGGCCGCACGGTCGCCGTACTGGCCGAGGGCGATCCCCTCTTCTACGGCTCGTACATGCACATGCACAAGCGGCTGGCCGACCGCTACCCCACCGAAGTGATTCCCGGGGTCACCTCCGTCAGCGCCGCGGCCGCCCGGCTCGGTACTCCCCTCGCCGAGGGCGAGGAGGTGCTGACGATCCTGCCCGGCACCCTTCCGGAGGAGGAGTTGACGGCCCGTCTGGCCTCCACCGACGCGGCCGTGGTCATGAAACTGGGCCGTACCTTCCCCGCGGTGCGCCGGGCGTTCGAGGCGTCCGGGCGGCTGCCCGAGGCCCGCTACGTCGAGCGCGCCACGATGGCCGGGGAGCGCCTGGGCGACCTCGCCGACACCGACGCCGCATCCGTGCCGTACTTCGCGGTCGCCGTCCTGCCCAGCCGGATCGACGCGCCGCGTCCCGCACGCACCCCGGGCAACGGTGAGGTCGTCGTGGTCGGCACGGGCCCGGCCGGCCCGCTGTGGCTCACGCCCGAGACGCGCGGTGCCCTGGCCGCGGCCGACGACGTGGTCGGCTACACCACCTATCTGGAGCGGGTGCCGGTCCGCCCGGGGCAGGTGCGGCACGGCTCCGACAACAAGGTCGAGTCGGAGCGGGCCGAGTTCGCCCTGGACCTGGCCCGGCGCGGCCGGCGGGTGGCCGTGGTGTCCGGCGGCGACCCGGGGGTGTTCGCCATGGCGACGGCCGTCCTGGAAGTGGCGTGCCTGCCGGAGTACGCGGACGTACCGGTACGGGTGCTGCCGGGTGTGACGGCCGCCAACGCGGCAGCCGCCCGTGCGGGAGCGCCGCTGGGCCACGACTACGCCACGCTCTCGCTCTCCGACCGGCTCAAGCCGTGGGAGGTGATCGCGGAACGGCTGCGGGCGGCCGCCTCGGCGGACCTGGTGCTCGCGCTGTACAACCCCGGCTCGCGCACCCGGACCTGGCAGGTCGGCAAGGCGCGCGACCTCCTCCTGGAGCACCGATCACCGGACACCCCCGTCGTCCTCGGCCGGGACGTCGGCGGCGCTGCCGAGAGCGTGCGCACCGTGCGCCTGGGCGACCTCGACCCGGCCGAGGTCGACATGCGCACGATCCTGATCGTGGGGTCCTCCCGGACCCGCTGGGAGCAGCGGGGCGACGGCCGGCAGATCGTGTGGACGCCGCGCCGCTATCCGGAGGGCTGATCGCCGAGGGCGGGCCGGCCACCGTGTTCCCGCAGCCAGGCGACGGCCGGCTCCGGTGCGCCGGCCACCGCGACGCCTTCGGGGACCGGTGGCCGGCGCACCACGACCACCGGGATCCGGGCCTCGCGGGCCGCGGCGAGCTTGGGGGCGGTGGCGGCACCGCCGCTGTCCTTGGTGACGAGGACGTCGACGCGATGGCGGCGGATCAGCTCGCGTTCCCCGTCGAGGGTGAACGGGCCCCGGTCGAGGAGGACCTCCATCCGCGCAGGGTGCGGAGGCTCGGGGGCGTCCACCGACCGCATCAGGAACCACAGGTCGTCCAGGTCAGCGAAGGCGGCGAGCCCCATGCGCCCCGTCGTGAGGAAGACGCGCCGCCCCAGTGCGGGCAGCGCCTCGGCCGCCTCGGCCAGGGAGCCCACGGAGAGCCAGTCGTCGCCGTCGCCGGGCATCCAGCCGGGCCGGCGCAGCATGAGCAGGGGAACATGGGCGGCAGCGGCCGCAGCGGCCGCGTGGAAACTGATCGTCCCGGCGAAAGGATGGGTGGCGTCGATGAGCGCGTCCACCTGGTGCGTACGCAGCCATGCCGTGAGCCCGTCGGCTCCGCCGAAGCCTCCGACACGGACCTCTCCCGGGGGCAGTCTCGGACTGGCTACCCGGCCGGCGAGCGAGCTGGTCACCCTGGTCCCGGCGGGAAGTTCCGCCAGGAGCAGCTCGGCGAGACGACGGGCCTCCGTCGTCCCGCCCAGAATCAGAACGTGCATCGGATCCATCCATGAGTGAGGCGGAGGGCGGGCGCGGCGCCCAACTCAAACACACCGGTCTGCGACCCGGCTGGACCACCGGTGCCTGCGCCACCGCGGCAGCCACCGCCGCGTACACGGCGCTGCTGAGCGGCGACTTCCCAGACCCGGTCACCATCACCCTTCCCCGGGGCCAGACCCCGGCCTTCGCCCTGGCGGTGGAGGAGCTGGCCGAAGGGCTGGCGATGGCCGGAGTGGTGAAGGACGCGGGCGACGATCCCGACGTCACGCACGGAGCTCTCGTACGCGCCACCGTGCGGGCGCTGCCGCCGGGCTCGGGCGTGGTGTTCAGAGCGGGACCCGGCGTGGGCACCGTGACCCTGCCCGGGCTGCCGCTCGACGTCGGCGAGCCGGCGGTCAACCCCGTGCCGCGCGGGATGATCCGCGAACACATCGCCCGGGTCGCGGCGGCTCACCGCGGCACGGGTGACGTGGAAGTCACTCTTTCCGTGGACCACGGCGAGGAGATCGCACGCTCCACGTGGAATCCTCGTCTGGGCATCCTGGGCGGCCTGTCGATCCTGGGCACGACCGGCATCGTGGTGCCCTACTCCTGCTCCGCGTGGATCGACTCGATCCGCCGGGGCGTGGACGTGGCCCGTGCGGCCGGACACACCCATGTGGCGGGCTGCACGGGTTCGACCTCGGAGAAGACCGTGGTGGCCGAGTACGGACTGCCCGAGATCGCCCTGCTGGACATGGGCGACTTCGCGGGCGCGGTACTCAAGTACGTACGCCGTCATCCCGTGGAGCGCCTCACCATCTGCGGGGGCTTCGCCAAACTGTCGAAGCTCGCCGCCGGACATCTCGACCTCCACTCCGGCCGCTCCCAGGTCGACAAGGCCTTCCTTGCCGAACTGGCCCGGCGTGGCGGCGCGGACGACGCCCTGGCCACCGAGGTGGCGGCCGCCAACACGGGCCTTGGTGCCCTCCAGTTGTGCCAGGCCCGCGGTGTCCCGCTGGGTGACCTGGTGGCTGTCGCCGCACGGGACGAGGCGCTGAGGGTCCTGCGGGGCGCACCGGTCGCCGTCGACGTCGTCTGCATCGACCGGGCGGGCACCGTCGTCGGGCGCAGCAGCGTGCGCGGAGGCACCGCCCGGCCGGTGTGACGTCGGTCAGCAGGCGTGCCGCTCGCGTCCGGGCGAGTACAGGTGGCTGTCACGGAACTGCTCGGCGCCCAGCGTGCGGCCCACCATGATGACGGCGGTACGGATCACACCCGCCGCCTTCACCTGCTCCGCGATGCCGTCGAGGGAGCCGCGCAGGATGACCTCGTCGGGGCGGGAGGCCAGCGCCACGACGGCCGCCGGGCAGTCGGCGCCGTAGTGGGGCAGCAACTCCTCGACGACACGGTCGACGTACTGGGCGGCGAGATGCAGGACGATCAGCGCCCCGCTGCGCCCCAGCGTCGCCAGGTCCTCGCCCTCGGGCATCGCCGTCGCGCGGTTGGCCACCCGGGTGAGGATGACGGTCTGGCCGACCGTGGGCACGGTCAGCTCGCGCTTGAGCGCCGCCGCCGCTGCGGCGAAGGCGGGCACTCCCGGGATCACTTCGTAGGGCACGCCCGCCTCGTCGAGGCGCCGCATCTGTTCGTTGACCGCGCTGAACACCGAGGGATCGCCCGAGTGCAGTCGCGCCACGTCGTGACCCGCACGGTGCGCGTCCGTCAGCTCGGCGGTGATCTGGTCGATGTCGAGCTGCGCGGTGTCCACCAGACGCGCATCCGCGGGGCATTCGGCGAGGAGCTCGCGGGGCACCAGACTGCCCGCGTACAGGCACACTCCGCAGGCGGCGAGCGTGCGCGCACCGCGCACCGTGATCAGGTCGGCCGCACCCGGACCTGCGCCGATGAAGTACACGGTCATCTGTTGTCTCCTGAGGGTTCTGCGGGGGCTTCGACCGGGCTCTCCCCGGCGGGGGCGGCCGAGGGTTTGCGTACGGACCACTGGGTGACGGGCATCGCCTGGCGCCAGCCGGTGAATCCACCGACCGGCACGGCGTGTGCGACTGCGAGGCGGACCAGGTCACCGCCGTGGCGTCGGCAGCGCTCGGCGAGCAGCGCCTCGGACTCCAGGGTGACCGTGTTGGCGACCAGCCTGCCGCCGGCCGGCAGCGCTTCCCAGCAGGCGTCCAGCAGGCCGGGCACCGTGAGGCCGCCGCCGATGAACACGGCGTCGGGCGCGGGCAGTCCGGTCAGGCAGTCGGGGGCCGGTCCGTTGACCACACGCAGAGCGGGCACACCGAGCCGTTCGGCGTTGTCGGTGATCCGCTGCGCCCGTACGGGATCGCGTTCCACGGTGACCGCCCGGCAGGAGGGGTGCGTACGCATCCACTCGATCGCCACCGACCCCGAACCGCCGCCCACGTCCCACAGGAGCTCGCCGGGGGCGGGAGCGAGCACGCCGAGGGTGGCGGCCCGGACGTGGCGCTTCGTGAGCTGGCCGTCGTGTGCGTACGCCTGATCGGGCAGGCCGGGGACGGCGCCGAGACGCAGGGTGCCGGGGGCGCCCAGACAGTCGATCGCGATGACGTTGAGGGGGTCTCCCGGCGGTTGCTCCCAGGTGTCGGCCGTCCCCTCCGCACACGCTTCGCCCTCTCCGCCGAGCTGCTCCAGCACCCGCATCCGGCTCGGCCCGAAGCCGCGGTCCCGCAGCAGCGCGGCGACCGCTGCGGGTGTGGTGGCGTCCGCGCTCAGGACCAGCAGCCGGCGGCCTTCGTGCAGGGCCGCCGCCAGCCGCGCCGCCGGGCGGCCGACCAGGGTGACGACCTCGGTGTCCTCCAGCGGCCAGCCGACGCGGGCGCAGGCGTAGGAGACGGACGACGGATGCGGCAGGACGCGCAGCCCTCCGGGGCTCAGCACCTCGGTGAGGGCCCGGCCGATGCCGTAGAACATCGGGTCGCCGCTGGCCAGGACGGCAACGCGGCTTCCCGCGTGCGCTGCGAGCAGACCGGGGACCGCGGGCCGCAGCGGCGTGGGCCACGGCACGCGGCGCCCCGCGCACTGCGGGGGGAGCAGATCCAGCTGCCGTCCGCCGCCGATCAGGACCTGCGCACCGATGAGTTCCGAACGGGCCGCGTCGGGCAGCCCCGCCCATCCGTCGGCTCCGATTCCCACCACGGTCACTGCAGGTGGAACGGGGTGCGTGGCGTGTTCGGGGGTCACGGACAGTACCTCGGGTCTTGGGGGCTGACGCACCCGAACTCTACTGGCCGGGCTCGGCCGGACACCCGTCAGGTGGGCGCCCCGGACAGGAGAGCTGGACAGCCGGCACCGCCGCACAGCGGCGGACGAGGGCTCCGCGTCTCTCTCCCGCGGCGGCACTGCGGGGAGCGGCACCGGAACGTCTCGCCCGCACGGGGTGAAACATTTCCCGGCGGTCACCGCATCGAAGAGGGTGTAAGCGAAAGGGAGTGGCGGTTGAGGCAGTCCAGGGAGAGTGCGTTCCGTGAGTTCGCGGAGGCACGCATGGGCCATCTGTTCCGTTCGGCGTGCCTGCTGACCGGTGGGGACACGCATCTTGCCGAGGATCTCGTACAGGAAACGCTCGGCAAGATGTACATCATCTGGGGGCGCGTGGGGCGCGTCGGCAATCCGGCGGCGTACGCGCAGACGGTGCTGGTGCGGTGCTACCTCGGCCACCGGCGGCGCAAGTCGACGGGGGAACGGCCGAGCGGTGAACTGCCGGACCGTGCAGGGGAGTCGACGGACGACGCACCCTTGCGGATGACACTCCTCGACGCGCTGCGCGACCTGCCGCCCAAGGACCGGGCGGTGATCGTGCTGCGTTACTGGGAGGACCGGTCGGTGACGGAGACCGCGGACGCGCTGCACGTCAGCTCGGCGGCCGTACGCACCCGCAGCACTCGTGCGCTCGCCCGGCTGCGTGAGCGACTCGGCGGCAGCATCGGCGAGCTGGCCGTGCGCTGAGCTCCCTCTTCTACTTCTTTCCTGTTCCTCTTTCCACAGGTGTGGGGACGGTGGTGATCGGCATGCAAGAAAACGATGCTCCGAAGGACCGGGACTCCTTCGAGGACGAGCTCGGCGCGGCAATGAAGCGGGCCGGGGAGGAATTCCCCGTGGCGGGACGCCCGCTCGTGGACGGCGGGGTCGCTCGCGGCCGACGCCGGACGGTGCTGCGCCGCAGCGCCGCGGTGACCGGGAGCGTGGCGGCACTGGCCGTGATCGGACTCGGTGGGTCGCTCCTCACCGGCGGCAGCGGCGCCTCGCAGGACGGCGGCAAGGGCGCGGCGGGCGCGCAGTCGACGAGCAACGCCGGCAAGCTCAAGGAGACGCCCGCGGAACTCCCCCCCGAGCAGCAGGTGTTCAGGACCCTCGCGGCTCTGCTGCCGGAAGGGCACGTGAGCGAGCAGCCCGGCACGGGCGGCCAGGAGGGCCCGCGCCCGCCGGCTGCTTCCGTCGTGTACGACGACGGCCACGGGAAGGCCGCTGTGTCGGTGGCCCTGAGCCGGCAGAACCCCGACGAGGAGGTGAACGAGAACGATTCCCCCTGCCCGGACAAGAACGTGACCGCGTTCGAGGCCTGCTCCGCGACGATGCTGAAGGACGGCTCGCACCTCGTGCTGTTCAAGGGCTGGGAGTACCCGGACCGCCGCGAGGAGACCAGGTGGTGGTACGCGGACCTGCTGACGCCCGAGGGCTACCGGATCTCGGTGTCCGAGTGGAACGCGCCCGCGGAGAAGGGCGCTCCGGTCAGCCGTTCCGTCCCTCCGCTGTCGCTGGACCGGATGAAGGCACTGGTCCGGGCCGAGGAGTGGCGCCCGATCGCCGCATCCCTCCCCGAGCCCGACCGGCCCGCTCCGGAGCAGCCGGCCCCGCAGGGCATGAGCGGTGAGGTGATCCTGGACAAGCTGACCGGGCAGCTTCCCGGACGCCTCACGGTGAAGGCCTCCGGGAAGCAGGAGACGGAGTACGCGTACGTCGTGGTGGACGACGGCCGGGGCAAGAGCTTCGTGCAGATCAACGTCCAGCCCGACATGTCCGGCGTCGCGGGTGACCTCGTCGGATCCGACGCCGAGGTCCTGGCGGACGGCACGAGGGTCACCACACGTCAGGGGCCCGGCGAGAAGGGCGGTGCGGGCGTGACGATGAGGCAGGTCGACACGCTCCGCCCCGACGGCTTCCGCGTGGTGATCTCCGCGTTCAACGCGGCGAACCAGAACGAGGCCGCCACGCGGGAGAACCCCGCCCTGACCCTTGCCGAGCTGAAGAAGATCGCCACGAGCAAGGTCTGGCGGAGCTAGCGCCTCCCGTTCGGATCATGCCGGGCTCTCGGAGGCCGGCATGATCCGGACACAACGCAGCGGGCGGCCCACCGGCCTCGACGGCCGGTGGGCCGCCCGCGTTGCGGCGCCGTACGGTGGCGCGGTCAGGCGGTCACGCCGTCAGCATGCGCTCCGTGCCTCGTAGCGTTCGACCGTCCGGATGCCGGCGGCGGCGGCATTCCCGCGCCTCTAGCGTGCGGCGAGCCGCTCCAGCAGAGCGGCACTCCGGGCCAGCAGCGCCCGTTCCTCATCGGTGAGTTCGGCCTCGATGGCCTGCGCGAGCCAGCCGACCCTGCGGCCTCGTTCCGCTTCGAGCGCGGCCCGCCCCGCGTCCGTCAGCTCGACCAGCGACTTACGGCCGTCCGTGGGGTGCGCGCGGCGCGTGATCAGGGTCTGTTCCATGAGCAGCCCCACCGCCCGGGCCATCGACTGGGGGCGCACGCGCTGGTCGGTGGCGAGGTCACTGGTGGTCATGGCGCCGTCGCGGTCCAGTACGCCGAGCACGGCCACCTGCCCCAGCGGGATGCGGTCCTCGTGCGTGACGCGGCGGGTGAGCTTGCCCATCGCGGTGCGCAGTTCGGCGGCGACGGCGGCGGCTTCCGGGGTGGGCATAGGGCACTTTACCCCGTTGGTCAGCAAAGCTGCGCGACTGACCTGTTCAGCAATGCTGTACAGCCAAACTGAGCAGCATTGCTGTAGTGTTCAGGGAGTCGGGCCCAGCGCCAGCGTCGTCGCAGCCGGGGCCACGGCACACGACAACGGCAAGGAACTCCCATGTCCGCACAAACAGCCGGACCCGCCGACGCCGCCATCCGGGCCGTCACCGCCCGCCGCATCATCGACAGCCGGGGCAACCCCACGGTCGAGGTCGACGTCGTACTGTCGGACGGCTCCCTGGGCCGCGCGGCCGTCCCCTCCGGCGCCTCCACCGGCGCCCGGGAGGCCGTGGAACTGCGCGACTCGGACCCCACGCGCTGGCACGGCAAGGGCGTCGACCGCGCGGTGGCCCACGTCAACGGGGAGATCGCGGCCGCCGTGCGCGGCCGGGACGCGGCGGACCAGGCGGGCCTCGACGCCGCGCTGGTCGCCCTCGACGGCACCGCCACGAAGTCCCGCCTCGGGGCCAACGCGATCCTCGGTGTCTCCCTCGCCGCCGCGAAGGCCGCCGCGGCTGCCCACGGCCTGCCCCTCTACCGCTACCTCGGCGGCGGCGACGCCCACCTCCTGCCGCTGCCGATGATGAACATCGTCAACGGCGGCGCCCACGCCGACAATCCGCTGGACTTCCAGGAGTTCATGATCGCTCCCGTGGGCGCGGAAACCTTCGCCGAAGCCGTACGCATGGGCAGCGAGGTCTTCCACACCCTGCGCCGCGATCTGCTGGCGGCCGGGCATTCCACGGGCGTCGGCGACGAGGGCGGCTTCGCGCCCGCGCTGCGTACCGCCGAGGAAGCACTCGACTTCGTGATGGCCGCCATCGAGCGCACCGGATACCGCCCCGGCACGGACATCGGCCTGCTCATGGACCCGGCGTCGTCGGAGTTCTTCCGCGACGGGGTGTACGACTACACGGGCGAGGGGGTGCGCAGGACCCCGTCCGAGAACGTCGACTACCTGGCCACGCTCATCGACGCGTACCCGCTCGTCTCCATCGAGGACCCGATGGCGGAGAACGACCTGGACGGCTGGCGCGAGCTGACCGCCCGCGTCGGCGACCGCTGCCAGCTCGTCGGCGACGACGTCTTCTGCACCAACGAGACGCTGCTGCGCGAGGGCATCCGCACCGGCGTCGGCAACTCGGTCCTGGTCAAGGTCAACCAGATCGGGACGCTGACCGAGGCCCTGACCGCCGTGGGCACGGCTCACGAAGCGGGCTGGACGGCCGTCATGTCGCACCGCTCGGGCGAGACGGAGGACACCACCATCGCGGACCTGGCGGTGGCGACCGGCTGCGGTCAGATCAAGACCGGCTCGCTCTCCCGCTCCGACCGCACGGCAAAGTACAACCAGCTGATCCGCATCGAGGAGGAGTTGGGGGACTCGGCACGCTACGCGGGCCGCGCCGCCCTTCGCCGGGCGTGACCGGACGGCCGCCGAGGGCACCGGCTGCTCGGCAGACCCACACCTGAGGCACCACCTTCGGAAAGCTCAGCTCCGGACCGGGGACGACGGCCGCCACGCGGATATCGTTCCCGGTCCGGGGTCGCGACCGGGACAGCCTGGCCTGCTGCCGCTCGTGGAGCTCCTCGGCGTCTCCCCGTACCGGCTGAGCCGCTCCTTCACCCGGGAGCTGGGGGTATCGCCGACCCGGTACCGCAACCGGGTCCGTATCGGCGTGGCCCTCGACCGGCTGGACGCGGGCGAGGAGAGCCTCGCCGTCCTCGCCGCCGGCCTGGGCTTCTCCGACCGGGCCCACTTCTGCCGGACGGTGCGCCAGTACGTCGGCCACACGCCGACAGCACTGCGGCGGCTCCTCGCCCCGCGCCCGGACCGGCGGCTCCTCGCCCCGCGGCTGGACCGACGGGGCCTCACCCAGCGCCCGGACTGACGAACCCGCCCTCAGCGGACGGGGAATCCGAAGGCGTACCCCTGCTCCCTCAGCCAGGGCAGGACCTCGCGCAGCGCGGCCAGGGTCTGGGACCGGTCGCCTCCCGCGTCGTGGAAGAGGACGGTCGGCCCGTCGGAGATCTCGCTCTTGACGGTGGCGACCATGGTCTCCACGCCGGGCCGCTCGAAGTCCTTGGTATCGACGTTCCAGCCCAGTGGCCGCATCCCGCGGGACGCGGCGAGCTGCCGGCTGTACGGGGTGAACGCGCCGCCCGGAGCCCGGTAGTACTGCGGCCGGACACCGCCGGACGCCTTGGTGATCATGCGTTCGGCATCCAGGATCTGCTGGGACTGGTAGGCCTCGGACTTGGTGTCCATGGCGGTGTCGTGCGAGACCGTGTGGTTGCACAGCCGGTGCCCGCCCGCGACGACCTCCTTGACCAGGTTCGGGTACGCCTGGGCCTGCGTGCCCACCATGCAGAACGTGGCCTTCACGTTGCTGTCCTTGAGGAGTTGCAGCACCTGCGGCGTCCAGTTCGGGTCCGGCCCGTCGTCGATGGTGATGTTGACGCCCTTGGCACCGCGGTCCGAGGCGTGCGCGATGTCCGCCGCCACCTTGGTCACTTGGTCCTGCGGCTTGGCCTCGGGCGACGAGACACTGGCGCCGGGCCCCGCGGCCACGGTGCCGGCTTGCGCGGTCCACACCGAGGTGGCCGCAGCCAGAGCGGTCACCCCGAGCGCCGCTCCGAGAAGTCGGACATGCCATGCCCTTCCCTTGTGCTTCGCCATGTCCGCCCGCCCCTTTTGCCGTCTCCACCGATGCCGTGCACCCATGAAGACATGCGAAAGGCTGCTCTGGCTGCCTCTGTTACCGATCGCAGACGATTCCGCAGGGGACCGGCGACAATCCGCAGGCCGACCCCGTGTTCGCCCCTGCACCTGAACTCGGCACGCGACGGAAAGGGGTGCAGGTTCGGCGCGGGATGTCGACGGAGGCCGCATGGAGCGGGAACGGGATGTCGGCGTCCTCGGCCGAGACGAGTACCGAGATCCCGGGTGCCTCGGCCCAGCCCGAAGCCGCCGCCTCCGGGACCGCGCCGCTCGACGGCACGGAGGAGGAGGCCGGCCGGCGTCCTTCACCATGCCCGCCGGCGCATGCCAGGAGATCGCCGGCTACAAGGCCGTCCCCGCACCCTTCGCCGCCCGTACCAGGATCGGCGGGGCTGGAACACGTACGACGCCGTCCTCCGACAAGAGGTCCCGGCGCCCACGGCCGAAGGGCTCACCGGTCATGTGCCGCTGAGCCCTTCGGTGTTCCGCTCCTGGGTCAGAGGTGCGAGCCCGCCTTGCGACGGCGTACGACGAACATCGCACCCGCGCCGACCGCCACCGCCGTGCCGCTGGCGAGGGCGAGTTGCGACGTCACTGAGGACGCG
Source organism: Streptomyces sp. NPDC005761 (assembly GCF_040630635.1). NCBI lineage: Bacteria > Bacillati > Actinomycetota > Actinomycetes > Kitasatosporales > Streptomycetaceae > Streptomyces > Streptomyces sp. NPDC005761. Next base: position 86,068 of record NZ_JBEXXX010000012.1, read on the forward strand.
CCCGTCGCGGCGAGGGTGCCGGTCGCCGGGCGGGCCGACGGGCCGGTCTGCGTGTTGATGTCGGAGGTGTCCGGCCGGGTCCTGCCGGGCTTGGCGTCGTCGACCTTGCCGGGCTTGCTGCCGGCGGCGGCGATCAGGAACTCGTAGCCCTCGAGGTCCGGGTTCCCGCCGCAGGTGCCGTCGTCGTTGACGTAGTCACCGGCGACGAAGGTGACGCCGTTGCCCGCGGGGGCCGAGGCGTCGATGGTGAGACGCATCTTGACGTCGACGTGGGCGCCGGCCTTCAGCGGGCTGATGGCGTCCATGTAGTGCTTGTTGTCGACGGTCTTCCACGCCGAGGACGAGCCGGGCGACCACTGCACGCGCACCAGGTCGTCGATGCCGTCGAGGCCGCTCTCGTCGGTCGCGTGGACGTAGGCGAACGGAAGCACCTCGTCCATCGTCTCGTCGGTGCCGTTCTTCACCCGGAGGTTGAAGTCGACCTTCGTCCCGGCGACGACGGTGGTCGGCAGTCCCGTGATGACCGTGGTCAGCCGGGGCTCGGGGACGGGGACGCACTCCTCGTTCTCCTCGCCCTCCTCGGCCTCCTTCTTCGCCTCGGCCAGTGCCTCGTCGGCCGCGGTCTTGTCGGCGAGCGCCTTCTTGGTGGCCTGCTGCGCCTGGCCGATCGCCCGCGCTGCGGCGACCCGGGCGTCGTCGTGCGCGTCCTCGGCCTCCACCACCAAGGCGTCGGCAGCGGTCTTGGCCTCACCGGCGGTTGCGGCGGCACCTTCCGCCTCGGTGAGGGCAGTCTCCGCGGCGGTCCGCTCCTCCTCGGTGGCCGACTCCGCGAGGGTGTCGAGCGCCTCCTGTGCGTCGACGACCGCCTGATCGGCTTCGGTCTTCGCGGTGGCGGCGTCGGCTGCCGCGGCCTTGGCTGCCACGACCGCCATGAACAGGGGGTCGGTGTCGGAGTCGAGCGCGATCAGCACCTCGCGTGCGGCCTTCTCGGCCGCCACGGCGTTGTCGTACGCCACCTGAGCCGCGGCGGCGGCCAGTTCCAGCTCCGCGATGGACGGCTTCTGCTGCGTCTGCGCCGTCGGCTCGGCGTCGGCGAAGGCGGGGGTGACCGACAGCAGAAGGACGGGCGTCGTCACCGCTGCGGCAACAGCTGTGGCAAGAATCCGGCGAATCGTCACAAGGGCCCTTCGGGATACGGAAGACAGGAAGGAAGGGGTCGCAGCGGAAATGAGGCACGCACAGGCGACTTGAGGTGATCGTATGGCCAGGTCAGCGGTCCGTCATCACCATTTCTTCACCTGCGCCGACCGATGTCGGAGCACCCGGACGGACACACGAGTCGAAAGGGTGCAGTTGCTTTCACCGCCCGCACTTTCACCGTGAGGAACGCCACACGATCCCGGCCCCGCCGCCCCGCGCGCACCGCGCTCGGGATGTGACCCTGCTCCACCGCCCCGCGCGGCAACATCGCCGTCACGCCGCAGTTGGCCTCTGCGCGCCTGGAGGAAGTCGGCGAGTTGCCCCGTGCCCCTTCATGCCACCGAGTATGCGTACCTCCGGCGTTCCCTGCCTCACCCTGCCGGGGTACGGACCGGCCGGGTGGCGCAGCGCCGGGTGGGGCGGACGGCGTGCCGGAGGCCGCACATCCGGATCGCTCAGGACCTCGGGTCCAGCCACGGCCTGCGGCCGGGTCCGGTCGGGTGCGTCCCCGTCACGCCCATGACCACGGAGTAGAGACTGGTCTCGGCGGCGATGAAAAGCCGGTTGCGCTTCGCACCGCCCCAGGAGATGTTGGCCACCGGCTCCGGGACGTCGAGGCGGCCGATCAGTGTGCCGTCCGGGTCGTAGCAGTGCACCCCGTCGTTCATGGCGGCAGCCCACAGGCGGCCGCCATCGTCGAAGCGGAGGTTGTCGAAGCGGGCCGCCTCGCGCGCCCCGGCAGCGGCGAAGACCTCGCCGTCCGACAGGGTGCCGTCATCCCGTACGTCGAAGACACGGATGAAGCCGGCCCGGGTGTCGGAGACGTACAGCCGCCGCTCGTCCGCGGAGAAGACCAGCCCGTTCGGTGCGCCGAAACAGTCGGCGACCAGGCGGACTTCACCGGTGGACGGGTCGATGCGGTAGACGTTGTTGGCGCCGATCTCGCTCTGTGCCCGGTAGCCCTCGTAGTCGCTGGTGATGCCGAAGTCCGGGTCGGAGAACCAGATCGAGCCGTCGGACTTCACCGCCGCGTCGTTGGGACTGTTCAGCCGCTTGCCCTGCCACTGGTCGGCCAGCACCGTCACCGTGCCGTCGTGCTCGGTCCGCGTCACCCGCCGGTTGCCCTGCTCACAGCTGATGAGCCGGCCCTCACGGTCGAGCGTGTTGCCGTTCGGGTGGCCGGCGGAGCGCCTGAACACGCTGACCGCGCCGGTCTCCTCGTCCCAGCGCAGCAGCCGGTCGTTCGGGATGTCGCTCCACACCAACTGCCGCCAGGCAGGCACGTAGACGGGCCCCTCGGCCCAACGGCAGCCGGTGTACAGGACTTCGAGCCCGTCATCGCCGTTCGTGCACCGCCCGGTACGGAACCGGTCGTCGAAGGTCTCGTACAGCTCAGGGCGCTCGGTGGTCATGGACAGCCATCCCTTCCGACAGAAGCCGAACGAATTTCGGCTCCACCGGAAGATTGTCGGATGAGATATGGTCACCACAAGCGAAAACCGAATGGAGAGTTGTGGATCACATCGACCGCACCCTGTTGGAACAACTGCAGCAGGACGCGACACAGTCCTACGCGGCACTGGGGCGGGCAGTGGGCCTCTCCACCGGCGCGGCACACGAACGGGTCCGCAAACTACGGGAGCAGGGCGCGATCCGGCGGACCACGGCCGACGTGGACCCGGTGGCGCTGGGATACGGCGTGCTGGCGTACGTGACCGTCGACTCCACCCGCTGGATGGGCGATACGGCCCAGGAGTTCGCGGCGGTCCCCGAGATCGTGGAGGCCCACATCGTCGCCGGCAACGCCTCGGTGCTGGTGAAGGTCAGGACCGCCACCACCGAACAGCTCCAGGACGTCCTGCGCCGGATCCACGCGATCGACGGAGTCAACGGAACCCGGGCCACGATCGTGCTGGAGTCACTCTTCGAACGCCCCGCCTCCCCGCACGGTACCGGGCCGGGGCAGTAGCGGACCGAAGGCGGGCAATGCGGCGGATCGCCTCACCGAGGTCGGCGATCAGCTCCTGGCGGGCGGCGGGCGGCAGTGCCGATGTCTCTCGTCCGACTGCCGCCACGTACTCGCGCGTCACCGTTTCATGGGTCTTCACGGTGGCGCCCTCCCGTTTGCGCACCGAGCCCCTTGCCCGGATGCCGAGGTGGTCGACCGCCTGCCGGAATCCCGGCCGGACAGCGGTGAACCGGGCGAGGGCGGCACGACCGGCTCGGACGGTCGGGGCCACGCAGCGGCCGTCCGCGGCCGTGAGATTTCGGCAACTCCCGCGCAATGAAATGCGGCGGAAACATCCAGGTCCCTCCGACGAAACGCGCACCGGTCACGCTCTCTGACGCCCGCACCGCACGCGCCCCGAGGAGGGACTCCCCCGTGACCCCCGTGACCGTGGCCGCAGCCGGCATCGACACAGGTGACACCGCCTGGCTGCTCGCCGCCACCGCACTCGTTCTGCTGATGACACCCGGGCTCGCGCTCTTCTACGGCGGCATGGTCCGTACGAAGAACGTACTCAACATGCTGATGATGAGCTTCGTCTCGATCGCCCTGGTCACCGTCGTCTGGCTCCTCGCCGGATACTCGCTGGCCTTCGGTGACGACGCGTTCGGCGGCCTCGTCGGAGATCTGCGGCACGTCGGCATGGCCGGCATCGGGCCCGACAGCGTCACCGGCAGCGTGCCGACCCTGCTGTTCACCACGTTCCAGCTGACGTTCGCGATCATCACCGCGGCGCTGATCAGCGGCGCGATCGCCGACCGTACGAAGTTCGCCGCGTGGCTCGTCCTCGTGCCGGTGTGGACGCTGCTCGTCTACGCCCCCGTCGCCCACTGGGTGTGGGGTCCCGGCGGCTGGATCAAGGACGCGCTGGGCGCCCTCGACTTCGCCGGCGGGCTGGTCGTGGAGATCGCGTCCGGGGCGTCCGGGCTGGCGCTCGCGCTCGTCGTGGGGCCGCGCATCGGGTTCAGGAAGGACGCGATGCGCCCGCACAACCTGCCCATGGTGATGCTCGGCGCCGGACTGCTCTGGTTCGGCTGGCTCGGGTTCAACGGCGGTTCCGCCCTCGGGGCCAACGGTCTGGCGGCCGCCTCGGTCCTCAACACCCTGGTCGCCGGCTGCACCGGGCTGCTCGGCTGGCTCTTCGTCGAGCAGAAGCGCGACGGCCACCCCACCACCTTCGGCGCCGCCTCCGGCGCGGTCGCCGGGCTGGTCGCGATCACCCCCGCCTGCGGCACCGTGGGCATCCTCGGCGGCGCGGCGGTCGGTCTGACGGCGGGCGTCGTCTGCTCGTACGCGGTCGCCTGGAAGTTCCGCTTCGGCTACGACGACTCGCTGGACGTCGTCGGCGTGCACTTCGTCGGCGGCATCGTCGGCACGCTGCTCATCGGCCTGTTCGCGACCGCTGCCATGACCGGTGGCGCGGAGGGGCTGCTGTACGGGGGCGGGTTCGGACAGCTCGCCCGGCAGGCCGTCGCCGTACTGGCCGTGGCGTCCTACACCTTCCTCATGACGTACGGGATCGGCAAGGCCGTCGACCGGTTCATGGGCCTGCGGGCGTCGGCGGACGAGGAGCTCACCGGCCTGGACCAGACACTGCATGCGGAGAGCGCCTACGATCACGGCGCCCTGGGTCACGGCGCTCCGCAGGCCGTGACCGCCCGGCCGACGCCGCTCACCGAGAACAGGAACTCCGCCCCATGAAGCTCATCACCGCCGTCGTCAGACCGCACCGTCTCGACGAGGTGAAGACCGCGCTGCGCGAACTCGGAGTGCACGGCCTCACCGTCACCGAAGCCAGCGGCTACGGGCGGCAGCACGGCCACACCGAGGTGTACCGGGGCGCCGAGTACCGGGTCGACCTGGTCCCCAAGGTCCGGATCGAGGTCGTCGTCGAGGACGCGGAAGCCGAACCGGCCGTCGACGCGATCGTGCGCGCCGCCCGCACCGACCGGATCGGCGACGGCAAGGTGTGGACGCAGCCGGTCGAAACGGTGGTGCGGGTCCGCACGGGCGAGCGGGGCCCGGACGCGCTGTAGTCGCTCCATCGAGCGTGCGGAGGCGGCCCTCAGCGCAGGAAGTTCAACGGCACCGCCTTCGCCATCGCCTCGGCGCCGGCGTCGTTCGGGTGGAGATGGTCGCCGCTGTCGTAACGGGCCAGGAGGCGCTGCGGGTCGGACGGATCACGCAGCGCCTTGTCGAAGTCGATGACGCCGTCGTACTCGCCGCTGGTCCTCAGCCAGCGGTTGAAGGTGGTGCGGGCGGCCTCGTTCCCGGGGCTGTAGAAGCCGAGGGTGTCGCCCTTGAACGGCAGGATCGTGCCTCCGTACGCCTTCAGCCCTCGCTCATGGGCCCGGGCGATCAGCTGGCGGTGTGCGTCGATGAGGTCGGCCGCGGAGACCCGTTCCGATTCCGGGGCCACCGTGCCGGGGTGGCCCAGGTCGTTCACGCCGAGGAGCACGACGAGATGGCCCGCTCCCGGCTGGGCGGCGACGTCGCGGTCGAAGCGGCGCAGGGCGCTCTGCCCGAAGTAGGCCGCGAAGTTCTCGGCGTCGGAGCCTGCGGGCGGATTCGGGTCGTGCAGCAGGCGGTTGCCGCTGATGCCCTCGTTGAGCACGCCTCGCGCGTCCGGCCCGTAGGCCGTGCGCAGGCGCCGGGCCAGGAAGTCGGGCCAGCGGTGATCGGCCCCCGGTTCGGTGTTCGCCCCGTCGGTGATGGAGTCGCCGAGGGTGACGACGGCCGACGCGCCCTGCGCCGGACCCGTGGTCACGCTCACGCCGGTCAGGAAGTACCAGCGGTCGTTCGTGGTGGTCGCTTCGATGTCGGTGTGCCCGGTGACGTTGCCGGCTGCGACATAGTTCTGCCGGAGGGCGAACGCGTGAAGCGTGGAGCCTGCCGTGCGCTCGGGCAGATGGATGCTCACCACGAGGTCGGACCCCGCGGGCACCCGCAGGGCGACCGGGTCACTGAGCAGGGGTGCGCCCGCCGGGATCGTCACCGAGGCGCGGCCGCCGAAGGTGAGCGGGCGGTCGGTGCGCGGGTCGATGCGCGACGCCGGGCCGCCGGTGGCCGGGCGGGCGACCCGGGCCTCGCCGATGACCAGCGGCCGGTCGCCGAACTCGTTCGACAGCCGGATGCGCAGCCGGTCGCCACCGATGCTGACGTGCACGGTCTGGCGCAGGGTCTGGTCCTCGAACGCCGTGGTGTCCGAAGCCGGCGTCTGCGTGGGCGTCGTGGCCCACGTCCCGGTCCAGGAGGGAGCGGGGGGCGCCGGGTGGTGGGCGGCCGCGGGCGCCGGCTGCGTCGCGGCGGTGGTCGGCTGTGCCGTGGCCAGCAGCAGGGCCCCGGTCAGCAGTGCCACGAGCCGGCCGCCGGTGCGGCGGGTCCGCAGCCGTACGAGGTGTTCTCTCATGCGGGACTCCTGTAAGGGTGAGGGGCGGGGCGCTTCGTCTCATGCACGGCGGGCCGGGCGCTCGAAGCGCCAGCCCCGGGACCTGAGTTCGGGCACGATGCGGTCGACGGCGGCCACCGTCTGGCTGCGGTCGCCTCCGCCGTCGTGCAGCAGGACCACGGAGCCGGGCGTGATCCCCTCCTCGATGCGGCGGACCAGTTCGTCCGTGCCCGGCGGCTCCCAGTCCCCGATCGCCAGCCGCCAGCCCAGCGGCTGCATCCCCAGGCTGTGTGCCACGTCCGGGCTCTGCCCCCAGCTTCCGTACGGTGCGCGGAAGTAGGGGATCCGTACGCCGGGAGCGGCTCGATGGATCTCGGCGTTGGTCCGCGCCAGGTCGGCCCGGATCTGCTCCGGCGACCAGGAGGACAGGTCCTCGTGACGCATGGTGTGGTTGCACAGCGTGTGGCCGCCCGCGACGATCGCGCGCACCAGCTCCGGGTGCTCCTTGACGTGTTCCCCCCACAGGCAGAACACCGCCTTGACGTGGTGCCTGCGCAGCACTTTCAGCAGCTGCGGGGTGTCGGTGGGATTCGGCCCGTCGTCGAAGGTCAGGGCGAGCGATCTGCCCCCGTGCCGGGTGGAGTCGACGATGCCGGTACCGGCCTGCTCGGCCTGCGCGGCACCCGTGGCCGTCAGCGCGCCCAGGCACAGCCCGCCGGTGAGCAGCAGGGGTGCCATACGGCGGGCCAGGCCCCGACTGCGGCGGGTACGCGGCGCCTCACCGGAGGCAGCGGTGGCTGTGGTGCTGTTGCTGGTGGTCAATGCCGGCCCCAATTCCGTGTGCCGACGGCTCGGCCCGTCCGGACCCAGGGGCCCGTGCGCCTCGTCGTCGTGCCGAAAGTTTCGGATGCGCTCGCGATCGAGCTGGGCGAACGTAGAGAGCGGTCCCCGCCGCCGTCAAGAGGGCCTCCACCTTCCGCTCTCACCATGTATGTGCAGGTGAGACGCCATTTCTCTCCGCTCACCGGCCTCGACACCGGCCGAAAAGGCGGCGGAAAACGCCACGCTGTCGGGCATCGGCACCCGTTCTCCCGACGTACGTCTGATGACCTGCGGCAACGCACCGTGGGAACGTCGCCTCACCACCCCACGGGACTTGTCCGGGACCGGAGGAGAAACATGCGTTCGTCGCACACTTTCGATCCCGAACTCGCCGCAGCGCTCGCGATGATGCCCGAGGTCGACATCACCGATCTGCCCGCCGCCCGAGCCGCACAGGCCCGGCAACTGGCGGCGGCCCTCGCCCTGTCGGACAGCTCCGGAGTCGACGTGGGCGAGCTCCTCGTCCCGGGCCCGCCCGGTGCCCCGGACGTGATGCTGCGCGTGTACCGGCCCCGGTGCCGCCCACGAGGGACGGACCCGCTGCCGGTCGTCTACGGCATCCACGGCGGCGGCTTCGTCCTCGGGTCACCGGACGTCGACCACGACTGGAACCTCCTGCTCTGCCGGGAGTTGGAGGTGCTCGTCGTGTCCGTCGACTACCGGCTCGCGCCCGAGCACCCCTTCCCGGCCGCCCTGGAGGACTGTTACGCGGGGCTGTGCGCGCTGACCGAACACGCCGCCGCTCTGGGTGTCCGGGCCGATCGCATCGCCCTGTGGGGGGACAGCGCCGGCGCCGGTCTGGCCGCCGCGCTGACGCTGCTCTGCCGGGACCGCGGCGGGCCCGCGGTCTGCTTCCAGCACCTGTGCAGCCCCGCACTCGACGACCGGCTGGAGACGCCGAGCGCCCGGTTGTTCACCGATACACCGGTGTGGAACCGGCACAACGCGCGCCTCAGCTGGGACGCCTATCTGGGGTCGGACGTACGGGCCACTGCCGCGGTCCCCGCTTACGCCGCCCCCGCACGGGCGACGGCCGGCGCCCTGACCGGGCTCCCGCCCGCGTACATCTCGGTCATGGAGTTCGATCCCCTGCGAGACGAGGGTGTCGACTACGCCCATGCCCTGACGAGCGCCTCCGTACCCACCCGGATCCGCATGCTCCCGGGGACCTTTCACGGAGCGTGGGCCGTGGAGCATGCCGCCGTCATACGGAACGCCACCGATGAGGCGATCGACGTGCTGGGTACGGCACTCGGACGGCGGTGACGTGATGGCGAGGGGCGTACGGGCGGAGGGAGTGCGGGCGAGGGGCGTACGGGCGAAGGGTGTACGGGCGAAGGGTGTGCGGGCGGCGGGCCGCCGTCAGACCCCGGTGGGGTCGTCCTCTTCCTCGTTCTCCGACAATCGCAGCGCGTACAGGGCTAGTTGGGCGCGGAATCGGTCCTGCGGATCGCGCAGGCTCCAGCCGAACTCCTTCTCCACGCGCGCCAGCCGGGCCGCCACTGAGCTGTGGTGCAGGTGGAGTCCGGCCGCCGCCTGCCGCAGCGTGCCCGTCCGGCAGAACGCGGCCAGGGCCGCCAGGAGGCCGTCACCCTGCCCGGCCCGCTCGCCGCAGGCCAGAGTGCCGAGCCGCCGTACGTCCTCCTGGGCCCGCAACCGCTCGGCCGGGATGTCCGCCAGGAGGACGACCGGCCCGAGCTCCCCGTGGTCGGCCACCGCGTCCTGCGGGGTGCCCGCCACCGCGAACCGCAGGGCGGCCCGTGCCTGCGCCCAGGAGGTCCGCGCGTCCAGCGGGCCCGTCCCGCCGCCGACACCCACCCGGACCCCCTGCGCGGGCCGACGGGCCGCACCCCGCTCCCGGTCGCGCGCCCTCAGTGCCTCCCGCAACTCCGCCGCCGCCCCGCCCCCGCCCGTACGCTGCACGAGCACCGCCCCCAGCGCCCCGACCCGGGCCACCCGGACCGTGCCCCGCAGCGCCCCTCGCCCCAGCAGTGCCACCGCCTCGACCCCGGCGTCCGCCCCGGGCCGCCCGGCCACCGCGACCACCCCCAGCTCCGCCTCCGGATCAAGGCCCAGCAGCCGCAGCGCGCGGGCCCGGTCCGGTGCGTCCTCCCGGCCGGACAGCACCAGTTCGACCAGGGCCGGATCAGCCGCACGGAGCGCCTGGGGCTGCCAGGGCCGGCCGGCCAGCACCCTCGCGGTGATGGCCATCCACTCCAGGACGAGCTCGTCGAACGGACCCTGGGCGCCCGTTCGTTCCAGCCACACGCCGCCCGTCGGCTCCAGGCCCACCCGCCCCGACACGGACCCGGGCGCTCCGGCCAGGGCCCTCCCGTCGGGCCCGAAACGTGCCGAGCGGCCGTCGGGGAGTTCGAGCCCCGCCGCACACCCGGCAAGACCCGCGGTGGACCGCGCCAGGGACACCGGGTCCGGACCGCTGCCGAGCAGCGCCTCGAAGTGGGCGATCACGCGCACGGCGGTGGCGGCGTCCGCGTCCAGCGCCGACAGCCGCAGCAGCAAACCCTTCACATCGGGCAGTCTAGGAAGGACAGGGACATGACCAACAGATCCACGACCGACGGATCCACCACCGAACGCTCCACGTACGCCGCGGATCCCGGAAGGCGGCCGGCACGAGCACTGCTCACCGCACTGCTCGGCTGTGTTCTACCTCTCCTGTCCGTACTCCTGTTGGCGGTGGCGCCTCCCGCCTCCGCCGCCTCCCTGACGGAGGTGACGGACTTCGGCAGCAATCCCAGCGGGCTGCGCATGCACCTGTACGTGCCGGCCGGTGCGGGCGAACGGCCCGCCGTCCTGGTGGCGGTGCACTACTGCACCGGGTCGGGTCCGGCCTTCTACTCCGGTACGGAGTTCGCCTCGCTCGCCGACCGGTACGGGTTCATCGTCATCTACCCCTCGGCGACCCGGAGCGGCAACTGCTTCGACGTCTCCTCCCCGCAGGCCCTGCGACGGGACGGCGGCAGCGACCCTGTAGGCATCAGGTCCATGGTGGGCTACGTCCAGCAGCACTACGGCTCCGACCCCGGCCGGGTCTTCGTCGCCGGAGCCTCCTCGGGCGCGATGATGACCAACGTCCTGCTGGGCAACTACCCGGATGTGTTCAAGGCGGGCGCCGCCTTCATGGGCGTACCGCATTCGTGCTTCGCCACCACCGACGGTTCGGGGTGGAACAGCGCCTGCGCCAACGGAACGGTGGACCGGACCCCGCAGCAGTGGGGCGGCCTGGTCCGGGCCGCGTACCCCGGCTACAGCGGTGCCCGGCCCCGGATGCAGCTCTGGCACGGCACGGAGGACGCCACGCTGCGGTACCCGAACCTCAACGAAGAGATCGACCAGTGGACCGACGTGCTGGGCGTGAGCCGGACACCCGCCTCCACCGACAGCCCGCAGTCCGGCTGGACCCGTACGCGCTACGGCAGCAGCGGTGCTCAGGCGCCGGTGGAGGCGATCAGCGTCCAGGGCGTGGGCCACAGCCTGCCGGCCTCCGGCATGGCGGCCCGGGCCATCGCCTTCTTCGGCCTGGACTCCTCCACGCCTACCGACCCGGGCCCCGGCACCGACCCCACCCCGGCGAACTGCAGGGTGGCGTACACCACCAGCGCCTGGAACACCGGACTGACCGCGACGATCACCCTCACCAACACCGGCACCACTCCCCTGACCGGCTGGTCCCTGGCCTTCACGTTGCCGACGGGCCAGACCATCACCTCCGGCTGGGGCGCCACCTACAGCCCGGCCGGCGGTGCGGTGACCGCCACGGGCCTCGCGTACAACGCGACGCTCGCGCCGGGGGCCGCCGTGCAGATCGGCTTCCAGGCGAACCACACGGGCAACACCGGGAAGCCGTCCGCGTTCACCGTCGGCGGGGCGGCCTGCGGCACGGGCTGACCGAGCACACCTGTCCCTGGGGCCGTCCGCACCGGTGCCGGTGTCCGGGCCGGATCCTCAACTCCTGCTCAGGGCACCACCGAGGAGAGGCAGCAGGCGGTCCCAGTGATGCTGCAGGGCACGGGCGTCGAAGGCGTCCGTGTCGGACATGGTGAAGCCGTGGGCGGTGCCGGGGTAGATCTCGGAGGTGTAGCCCACCCCCGCGGTGTCCAGGGCCTGGTTGATCCCGTCGAGGGCATCCGGCGTCAAGTCGCCCTCGGCGTGGCCGAAATGGACCTCGGCGGTCAGCTTCGCGAGGCTGTCGGTCCCGTCGGCGCCCACGGGTCCGTGGAACGCGGCGACGGCGGCCACCCGCCCGGGGTGGGCCACGGCGGTGCGCGTCGCCAGCAGACCGCCGATGCAGTAGCCGGTCACGGCGACCGGTCCGGCACCCGCCTCGGGCCGGGAAGCGAGAAAGCCGAGGTAGGCGTCGGCATCGCGCAGGGTGCGTTCCGCGGTGTGTGCCTCGATCAAGGGCATCAGCTGGGCGAAGACCGCGGGCCGGTCCTCCTCCCCGATGTGCTCGGGCAGCTCGATCACCGGTGTGGGGCCGTTCCGGTAGAAGATGTTGGGGACGAGCACGTAGTACCCGTGTCGGGCCAGTTCGCAGGCCATGTCCCGCAGTACGGGCCGGATACCGAAGCCGTCCGGGTACATCAGCACCCCCGGGTGCCGCTCACCGTCGTCGGGAAAGGCGGCGAAGGCGTCGGCCCGGCCGTCCTCGGTGGGGATGTGCAGCGTCTCGGTGCGCATGATCTTCTCCTGTGGTGGTTGACGGGTCGGGCCTGATCAACACGGCAGGAGGAGGGGCCCGGCCGGCCGCGCCGGGTCCTCGACCGGACGACGGGGCGCAACCGGCCCGTGCGGACCGCAAGGGCCCGTCGGGCCGCCGATCCGTGTGGAGCGCGCCGCCGTCCCGGTGGTCATCGCCGCGCACCCCGGCCGGGCCGGCCCTCCCCGGTCCCGCGTGACTCCCGGCACCGTCCAGCTGCGCGGACCTGGCGCGGACGGTACGGACCCCCGGTCCGCCCCGCAATCGTCAACGCCCCCGCAGCAGACCGGCGTCCAGCGCGACCACCACCGCACGCGTGCGGTCGTTGACGTCGAGCTTGGCGAAGATCCGCAGCAGGTGGGTCTTCACCGTGGCCTCGCCGATGAACAGCCGGCGGCCGATCTCCACGTTGGACAGGCCGTCCGCGACCGCCCGGAGCACCTCGGACTCGCGGGCGGTCAGGGTGACGGGTGCGGGCCGCCGCATCCTGGCCACCAGACGCTGCGCCACCCGCGGGGCGAGGACCGTCTCGCCCCGTGACGCGGAGTGGATCGCCTCCACCAGCTGCTCGCGGGTGGCGTCCTTGAGGAGGTAGCCGGTCGCGCCCGCCTCGACGCCCCGCTCGATGTCCGAGTCGGTGTCGTACGTCGTCAGGATCAGTACCCGGGTGGGGGCGTCGCCCGCGACGATCTCCAGGGTGGCGCCCACCCCGTCCAGGACCGGCATCCGCAGGTCCAGAAGCGCCACATCGGGGCGCAGTTGCCCGACCAGACGCACCGCCTCGCGGCCGTCGCCCGCCTCGCCGACGATCTCGACGGTGGGTTCCGAGGACAGCAGCGCGACCAGTCCGGCGCGCATCACCGTGTGGTCGTCGGCCAGGATGATCCGCAGGGGTGGGGTGGTCGTCTCTGCCGTCATGTCACTCCTGACCGTCGAGGGCGAGCGGGATGGTGGCGAGGATCCGGGTGCCGTCGCCGAGGGAGCTGGTGACGGTCAGGCCGCCGCCGAACTCGGCCAGCCGTTTGCGCATACCGTCCAGACCGAAGCCGTGGGAGTCCTCGACGACGAACCCGCGTCCGTCGTCGGTGATCTCCAGCTCGACGGCGCCGGGCCCGTGCGCCAGGACCACGCCGACGGTCGTCGCGGACGCGTGCTTGCGGACGTTGGCCAGCGACTCCTGGGTGCAGCGCAGCAGGGCGATCCTGGTCGGCTGGTCGCACGCGATGTCGGCGAGGTCCGCCGTGACGTCGAGTCCGGTGTCCTCGGTGAAGCGGTCCAGGGTCCGGCGCAGCGTCGCGGAGACGGATCCGGGGGCCACTCCGCTGCTGGGGGCGGCGCCGACCAGGACCCGGGCCTCGGCGAGGTTCTCCCGGGCCGTCTGCTCGATGGACTGGAGCTGCCGGCCGCTGCGGTGGACGTCAACGGACAGCTGCGACCTGGCAGCCTCGGCGAGCACGATGATGGAGGCGAAGCCCTGGGCGAGGGTGTCGTGGATCTCCCGTGCCAGCCGTTCACGTTCCTCCGCCGCGCCCTGGCGCTGGTAGGCCTCGGCCAGTTCCCGCTGGGTGCTCTTCAACTCGGCGCGCAGGGCGGCTCGTTCGTCGCGCTGGGCCAGGGCGCGGGGCGTCAGCAGCGCCATCACGACGGCGACCGCCCAGACGCCGAGGGAGGAGAGGCTGTTGCCGAGGAACGCATCCGCCTGACCGCCTTCACGGAGGCTGCCGCCGATCGTGATCCCCAGGGCGCCGAGGCCGGTGAAGAGGATCGCGCCCCGGGGGCTGTCGGCGAAGACGATGAACTGCGTGAGCATCACCGTGTAGAAGACCCCGTAGCCGTCGCCCAGGTACGACAGGCCGCCGAGCACGGCAACGAGCAGACAGAGATAGGCGTACGGCCCCCGGACCCGGGCACCGGGCCGGATCCGGACCAGCGTGTAGCAGAGGGCGAGTACGGCCGTCAGCGCGAGGATCCCGGTCTTACGGTCGGCCGGGGTATCGCCCACGACCGTGATCAGGACGACCAGGGCGAGGAGGGCCCAGGACAGGCCCTCCCACCCGTGGAGCACCCAGATCCAGACCGGGTCGCCGCGCTGAGGCCGTTGAAGCATGCCCGTCAGACTACGTGGGGGAGCGGCCGGCCGGCCTGGGCGGACGGGTCCTCGGGCGACGTGCGGCGGGAACGTCGCAGGGGCCGCCAGGCGCGCTCGCCGAGGAGGAGCAGGGCCGACGGCAGGATCATCATCCGGATGACCACGGCGTCCAGCAGGACGGCCACCGCGAGGCAGAAGCCCATCTGCTTCATCTCGGTGAGGTGCAGGAAGACGAAGGCCGCGAAGATCGTGACCATGACCAGCGCCGCGCTCGTCACCACCTTGGCCGAGCGGGCGATGCCGTCGACCACGGCCTCGCGGGCCGGCATGCCGTGGTCCATGGCCTCCTTGATCCGGCTGACGACGAAGACCTGGTAGTCCATCGAGAGGCCGAAGAGGAGCACGAAGAGGAAGAGCGGCACCCTGGAGGCGATGGCGCCCAGCGAGTCGAAGTCCAGCAGCCCCTCCGCCCAGGTGCCCTGGAAGACGAGGACGAGTGCGCCCAGCGCGGCTGCTGCGGACAGCAGGTTCAGTACGACCCCGAGCAGGCCGACGACGACCGAGCGGAACACCACCGCCGTGGTCAGGAAGGTGAGCAGCAGGAGGAATCCGATCACCAGCGGCAGCTTGCTCCGCTCGTGGTGCACATAGTCCTGCCCTCGGGCCACGTCGCCGCTGACCGCCACGTCCACCGCCGTCAACTCGCCCAACGTCTGAGGGATGTAGCGGTCGCGCAGGTGGTTGAGCGACGCGATCGCCTCGTCTGCGGGCGCCGGGTGCGGCACCGCCAGTTCCAGCACGCTGATCCGGCCGTCGGCGGAGGTGCGCACCACGGGGTCCCCGGTACGGGCGAAGAGCTGGTCCCCCTGAGCGGTCCGGCCGAGCTCGGCCAGCGCCCTCCTGACCTCGGGGGCCCGCTCCGCGGTGCTGCGGGCCACCACCTCGTGCTTGACCAGGAGTTCGGGGTACGCCGCCGTCAGCCGGTCGTAGACCTGCATGGCCGGGATGTCGCGGGAGAAGGTGTCCTTGCCCGGGTCGACGAGCCTGAGGCCCAGCGCGGGCGCCGCCACGGCGAGCATCACCAGGACCGATACGCCGAGGGTGATCGCGGGGTGGCGCTGCGCGGGGCGCATGAGCGCGCCGAAGACGCGGCCGTTCTCGGGCTTCGCCGCCTTCGTACGGGCCGGCACACCGCGCTTCGCCAGGCGGGCGGCCTTCCTCCCGGCACGGCGTTCGGCGCGGTGGCCGAGCTTCACGAGCAGGGCGGGCAGCACGGTGAGCGAGCTGAGCACGGCCACGGCCACCACGAGGACGGTGCCGGTCGCGAGCGAGGAGAAGATGACGTCGGTGGCCAGGTAGAGGGTGGCGGTGCAGACGATCACCGCGAGTCCGGAGACCACCACGGCCCGGCCCGCGGTCGCCGCGGCGAGTTCCACGAGGGCCTCGGAGCTGAGCCGGCCGGCCGCGCGCGCCCGCTCCTCGCGCTCGCGCTTGAGGTAGAAGAGCGTGTAGTCGACGCCGACCGCGAGTCCCATGAGCAGGATCATGTTGGTCCCGACGCCGGGGTCGGGCATCAGGTGCGAGGCCAGCATGGCCAGACCCATCGTCGCGGCGATCGAGGAGAGCGCCAGGAGCAGCGGCACGCCGGCCATGACCACCGAGCCGAACACGACCAGCAGGATGACGAGTGTCACCGGCAGGGAGAGCCGCTCGGACAGTGCGAGGTCGTCGCCGCGCTGGTCGTTGACGCCCTTGCTGATGGCGGGCGAGCCGGTCTCCTCCACGATCAGCTCCGGGTGGGCGGCGGCCACCTGCGCGGTCCTGTCGAGGAGCGGGACGACGTTCTTCCTGGCGTCGAGCTCGGCGCCCTTCATGACCACGGTCACCCGCAGGGCCGTGCCGTCCTTCGAGCGGACGGGCGGCGCCACACTGTCCACCTCGGACAGGGCGTCCATGCGGTCCGTGAGCTCGCGGGCCGCTGCGGCGGCCTGTCGCGTGTCCAGGGGGCCGGACCTGGCCCGGATCAGGACGTGTTCGGTGGGCCGGCGCTGGAGGCCGCCGTCGGTGGCCATCGACTCGGCGCGCCCCGCCTCGCCGACCCAGAAGTCCTTGGTGGTGGCGGGGTTGTTGCCGGCGGTGATGCCCGCGCCGAGGCACAGCAGCACGAAGACGAACCAGCCGACGATCGCGCGCCAGGGATGCCGGGCGCTCCAACGGGCCATACGTACGGGTCGCATTCTCATGCGTCCATGCTGGTTCGCGGGGCCCCTCGCCCGGCAGCCTCGACCGGTGGAACCCCGTGTCCACCGACCGGTGGACACGGGCCCGGGGGCCTGCCCCCGGAGCGACCCCGGCCGGGCCGGGTCAGAGGCGGGCTTCCAGACGGGCCTTCGCCTCGGGCCATTCGTCGGCGAGCAGCGAGAAGTAGACCGTGTCGCGCCAGGTGCCGTCGGGGCGACGGCGATGGCGGCGCAGCACCCCCTCGCGCCGGGCTCCGAGCCGCGTGATCGCCTGCTGGGAACGGACGTTGAGGTGGTCGGTCTTCAACTGCACGCGCCCCATACCGAGTTCGTCGAAGGCGTGGCCGATCAGGAGCAGCTTCGTCTCGGTGTTCACCGCCGAGCGCCAGTGGGCGCGGCCGTACCACGTAGAGCCGATCTCCAGCCGTTCGTGGGCCGTGTCGATGTCCATGTACGTGGTCCAGCCGACCGCCCGGCCGCTCGCGCGGTGAACGACGGCGAACGGGACGTACATCCCTCGCCGCGCGTCCGCCAGCAGGGCCGCGAGCTTCTCGCCGAGCTCCTCCGCGCTGTGCGGGGTCGGCCCGCCCTGCCAGCGCCAGACCTCGTCGTCGCCACCACCGGCGGCGAAGAGGTCGTCGAGATGGTCCGGGGACAGCGGTTCGACGCTGACGTGACGGCCGGTCAGGGTCACGGGGAGCGGGGTCGTGGCAGGCATGCCGGAATGCTAACCCATTTCGAACTAGGCATAAATCAGGTATGCACTAGTGCGAAGTCCGGTCAGGGCTCTCCGCGTCCTCCGTGCCCGTCCGTGCCTGGCGGAGCGCCGCCGCAGCGGCCCGGATCGCGGGCAGTTCCGCGTACAGCGCCTCGCCGGGACAGTTGGTCTGGTACGCGTCGCGGTGGCCCGAGATGACGTGGAGCACGGCCGCCTTGCCCTTCGCGTACCTGCTGGCGTCGTTCGTCGAGACCAGGCGCACCGTGCCGCGCGGATCGGACCCGGGCCGCAGCTTCCACGCGGCCACCTCGGCGAGCGCCCGGACGACGGCCCTGGGCACCTCGGCCCCTCGCCCGTAGTTGCCGAGCACGGCTATGCCCACGCTGTCGGCGTTGAAGCCGGTGGTGTGCGCACCGCGGACCTGGCGCGTGATGCCGCCGGCCCGGCCCTCGTAGATCGTGCCGCACCGGTCGACGAGGAAGTTGTAGCCGATGTCGTCCCAGCCGTTGCCCTTGATATGGGCCTCCTCGACCGCCCGCAGCATGCGCGGCACCTCGGCACAGTCGTAGGTGTTGGACTCCCCCGTGTGATGGATGAAGACCGCCCGCACGGCACCCGTGTAGACCGCGTGCTCCCGCACCATGCCCTCGTCCGCGTGCCAGGCCGCCCGGGTGACGATCGTCGGCTGCGGCACTCCGCGCAGCCGCTCCTGCACCGGGGCCTTCGGCGGAGGCAGCGCGAAGCGCACCGGGGCGTCCCGCAGAACCAGGAGGGAGAGCGGGAGGACCGCGGCGGCCGGCCAGAGTCGGTGACGGAGCCACATGGGACCACCCTGCGGCCTGTGTGTCCGACGCGCAGATACGGTGGCCGATCGGGTGAAACCGCTGGTCCGCCCGGCGCGCCGGGCAAGGGCGGCAGCCCCGCCGGGTGCCGGGGCCCGTACGCGGGTCAGCAGCCCCCGCCGCGCGGCAGCCGGTACGCGGAGTCCAGACGGTACGTGCCGCCCTCCGGCACGGTCAGCCTCGTCCACTCACCGTCCTGCCGCAGACAGCCCCCGGCGGCCCCCTCGACACCCCGCACCCGCAGCCACGGCGAGTGGGCGACACGGACGGTCACCGATCCCGCCCGCGGCATCCGCACCACCAGCTCGGCGTCGTCGCCGCGCACGACCTCGGCGGGGGCCTCCACCAGCGGCCTCGCGTCCCGCACCCGGTAGATCGTCCACCCGTCGTCCTGCCACACCCGCTCCAGCCAGGGCTGCCCCGCCCTGACCAGCGCCGCCTCGGCCTCGGCGGGCCCGTCGGGCTGCCCGTGGTGCAGCACCACATAGCCCACGGCCCACCGGTCCAGCCATGCCCGGTAGTCGTCGGGGGCCAGCGCGGCGCCGTAGAACAGCCGGCCGCGTTCGACGTCGAGCTGGCGGTTCCAGCCGCGTGCCATGTTGACGTGCGGGGCGAGTGCGGCCGCCTCCCGGTGGTTGCGGGCCGGGACGACCTCCACGCGGCCGAGACCGGCGTCGAGGCGGCGCAGCTCACCGGTCACCCCCTCGGTGCGGGACGCCCAGGACGGCACCTGGGTGGACACCTGGAGGTCGTCCACCGTCTTGTCGGCCAGCCAGTTGACGGACAGCACGAGGGCCACCGCCATCATGGCGGTCCGCGCCCACGCCCTCTCCCGGACAAGGGCGCGGACCGCCATGAACAGCACCGGCACGGCGACGAGACCGAGCAGACGCTCCACGTTCGTACCGATCGGGGAGGCGATGAGGTAGGTGAGGAGCACGCCGACGGCGTACACCACGGCGCCGTACCGCAGCAGCCGCCATTCCCGCTCCACCGGCGCCGCGACCGCGAGCACGGCGCAGACGACGACGGGCATCCACAGCCTGTTGGCCTGCATGGGCTGTTCGCCCTCGAACGGGAAGAGCACCGTGGTGGCGCCCACGACGGCGAAGAACGGCACCGTCAGCACGGCCCCTTTCCGCCACTGCCGGTCCAGGAGGTACGCCGCCCCCACCACCACGAGGAACAATCCCGCGACCGGGCTGGCCATCGTCGCCACCGCCCCGGCCACCGAGGCGGTCACCGAACGGTGGGCGTACAGGCAGGCGACGAGCCCGACGGCGACACCGAGCGCGAAGGTCGTACGCCCCGACGCGACGTTGCACCACAGGGCGAGCGCGGCAAGGACCGCGGGAGGGACGGCATGCGGCACGCCCCTGCGCACGAAGAGCAGGGCGATGAGCCAGGTACCCGCGATCCCGGCGGCCACGGACACCGTCCGCACACCGAGGAAAGCCATCAAGTACGAGGAGAAGACGCTGTAGTTGGCGGTGTGCATCCCTCCGTACCAGGAGAGGTTGTAGGCCGCGCCCGGATAGCGGGCGGTGAAGCCCGACCAGGCCAGCTGCGCGGCGAGATCACCGCCGCCGGTGGCCAGGACCGCCGCCCACACGACGTAGAGCGGAATCACGACGCCCACGGCGACGAGTGGCACACGGTACCGGCGCCACCACGGCACCCGGCCTTCCGGCTCGCGCTCCCCGCGCTCCCCGCCCCGCTGCCGGGGGATGTGGCGGCTCCGCTCGACATCCCCTACTGCTGTCCGCAACTCCCCGTCGGCATACACCCGGCAACCCTAGGACACCGCTCCCCACGGGACACGGGCGATATCCTGAGGAGAGCGGAGGCCGGCGACGGCCCGCCGCACGGCGGTGGGGCCCGCCGCACCCGAACCGCGGCCGGTGCCTGCCTGCGTATGTGCGAGCCCGCGTCCGGCGGGCGCGCAGGCAGGCAGGAGACATGTGTCCACGAAGTCCGGAAACCCGCAGACCGCCGTGGTCACGGTGGTCGCGCTCGGCGGCGCGACAGGCGCGTCCGCCCGCTACGGGGCCGCGCTCCTGTGGCCCACCGCGACGGGCGGATTCCCGTGGACGACCCTCGTGGTGAACGTCGTCGGCTGCGCGGTGATCGGCGTGTTCATGGTGGTGATCAGCGAGGCGTGGGCCGCCCACCGCCTGGTGCGGCCGTTCTTCGGCACCGGGGTACTGGGCGGGTTCACCACCTTCTCCACCTATGCCGTGGACATCGAACGCCTCGTCGACGGCGGCCGGGCCCGTACCGGTCTGGCCTATCTGGCACTGACGCTGCTCGCGGCACTCGCGGCGGTGTGGAGCGCGGTGTGGCTGACGCGCCGCGCACTCGCGTGGAGGCAGGCATGACGACGCCGAGCACAGCACCGGGCCTGCGGCTGACCGTCCTGGTCGGCGAGTCCGACACCTGGCACCACCGCCCGGTCTTCACGGAGATCGTGCACCGGGCGCACGCGGCGCGACTGGCGGGGGCCAGTGTGTTCCGGGGGATCGAGGGCTTCGGCGCCTCCTCGGTGATCCACACCCAGCGTCTGCTGTCGCTCAGCGAGGATCTGCCGGTCGCCGTGGTGATCGTGGACACGGAGGAGAGGATCCGCGCGTTCCTGCCCCTGATCGCGGAGCTCACCGGCGAAGGGCCCCTCACGCTGGACGCCTGCGAGATCGTCCTGCCGGAGCGGGATCGCGGGGGGCGCCCGTGAACTGGCTGCTGGTGATCATCGGCGCGGCCGTCGGTGCCCCGCTGCGCTATCTGACCGACCGCGCGGTGCAGGCCAGGCACGCCACCGTCTTCCCCTGGGGGACCTTCACGGTGAACGTGAGCGGCTGTCTGGTGCTGGGGCTGCTCACGGGCGCGGTGGCGGCCGGCGCCGCGTCCTCGCACCTGCAGCTGCTGCTCGGGACGGGGCTCTGCGGGGCGCTGACCACGTACTCGACGTTCAGTTACGAGACGCTGCGGCTGGCCGAGGACGGGGCGCGGTTCTATGCGGCGGCCAATGCGGTGGCGAGCGTGGTCGCGGGTCTGGGCGCGGCCTTCGCCGGCGTCACGCTCGCCGAGGCGCTCTGGACCTGACACGGCACACGCCGAGGCCCGGCTTCCCCGTGGGGAAGCCGGGCCTCGGCGTACGACAGGCGGCTCAGGCGTCCTGGCCGGGCGTCCCCAGCGCGGCCGACGCCGCTTCCAGGGGGCTGAGCACCACGGGCGCGGCGGGGGCCGGGACGGGCCGGCAGGTGAAGCCGAGACGCGAGAGCGCCCTGGTCACCTCACCCGCCGAGAAGTCGCGGCGGTCCTGCCGGGTGATGATCTCGCCCACCTGCTTGACGGGGTACACACGACGGCTGATGATCACCGATTCCCCGGTGACGGGTTCGGGCTTGATGCCCTTCATCGATTCCTCGACCTCGTGCTTGAACAGGTCGAAAGGGAAACGGGCGATGACGCAGCGCATAGTGCCTCAACTGGGTCGGGTAGCGGAACCGGGCGGGAACGCGGGTGTCGGTCAGGCGGCGCGGTCGCCGGAGGCGTGGCGCGGCGCGCCACTGCCCCGCGACTGGGAGGACGCCGAGGGCGACGACGAGCGGCGGGCCTGGGCCGGCCGACTGCGCCGGCCGCGGGAGGAGGTACCGCCCTTGGCGCGCTCGGAGGGCGGCGAGGTGATGGTGACGGGGATGCCCGAGGGCGCCTGCGCACCGGTGATCCGGCTGAGCTCGGCCTCGCCGGAGCGGACCTCGGCGATCTGCGGGGTGATTCCGGCGTCGGCCATCAGACGCGTCATCTCGCGGCGCTGGTTCGGCAGCACCAGCGTGACGACGCTGCCGGACTCGCCGGCCCGGGCGGTACGGCCGCCACGGTGCAGGTAGTCCTTGTGGTCGCTCGGCGGGTCGACGTTGACGACCAGGTCGAGGTTGTCGACGTGGATGCCGCGGGCCGCGACGTTCGTGGCGACCAGGACCGTGACGTGTCCGGTCTTGAACCGCGTCAGGGTCCGGGTGCGCTGCGGCTGGGACTTCCCACCGTGCAGCGCCGCCGCCCGGACCCCGCTGCTGAGCAGGTGGTCGGTCAGCTTGTCCACGGCGTGCTTGGTGTCGAGGAACATGATCACGCGACCGTCACGGGCGGCGATCTCCGTCGTGGTGGCGTACTTGTCGGCGCCACGGACGTAGAGCACGTGGTGCTCCATCGTCGTGACCGCACCGGCGGCCGGGTCGACCGAGTGGACGACCGGGTCGTGCAGGTAGCGGCGGACCAACAGGTCGACGTTGCGGTCCAGGGTGGCCGAGAACAGCATGCGCTGACCCTCCGGCTGCACCTGGTCGAGCAGCTCGGTGACCTGCGGCATGAAGCCCATGTCGGCCATCTGGTCGGCCTCGTCCAGAACGGTGATGGAGACCCGGTCCAGGTTGCAGTCACCGCGCTCGATCAGGTCCTTGAGCCGGCCGGGCGTGGCGACGACGACCTCGGAGCCGCCGCGCAGCGCCGCGGACTGCCTGCCGATCGACATGCCGCCGACGACGGTGGCGAGGCGCAGCTTGAGCGAGCGGGCGTACGGGGTGAGCGCGTCGGTGACCTGCTGCGCGAGCTCGCGGGTGGGGACGAGGACCAGGGCCAGCGGGCGGCGGGCCTCGGCGCGCCGTCCCTCGATACGGGCCAGCAGGGCCAGACCGAAGGCGAGCGTCTTGCCGGAGCCGGTGCGGCCGCGGCCGAGCACGTCACGGCCGGCGAGCGAGTTCGGCAGCGTGGCCGCCTGGATCGGGAACGGCACGGTGACGCCCTGGCCGGCGAGCGCGGCCAGCAGCGGCGCGGGCATGTCCAGGTCGGCGAAGGCCTCGACGGCGGGCAGAGCCGGGGTGATGGTCTTCGGCAGGGCGAACTCACCCTGCTTGGCGGCGGGGCGGCGGCCGTAGCCGCCACCGGAGCGCTGGGCCGGGGCGCCGAAGCGTCCCTGGCCGCCGCCCTGGCGGGCCGGGGCCTGCGAGCGGAAGCCGCCGCCACCCGAACGGGAACCGCCGGAACCGGTGGCTCCACCGCTGCGGGTGGTGCGGGAAAAACGGTCATTGGAACGAGCGGGGCGATCGCGGTTCATACGGAACCTTTCCTCGATATGGCGCGTATCGAGGAATTCATTGCGGCGACGAGCGGCACAAGAATCGCAAGAACGGGCCGTTGGCATACGTGAACGAAGCCCGGCGGCCGGTCTTGAGCCGATACGGGCCCGGCAGAGCCGGGTCCGGCGCTTCGCAATGACGGACGAGCCGGCCCGGGACACGGGCCTGCGGGTCTCGTCACGGGGCTCCGGCGGACCGGTGGTCCGGGAGCCATGGCGGATCGTCCGCCGCACGGTGAAGAGCGT
Source organism: Streptomyces sp. NPDC005761 (assembly GCF_040630635.1). NCBI lineage: Bacteria > Bacillati > Actinomycetota > Actinomycetes > Kitasatosporales > Streptomycetaceae > Streptomyces > Streptomyces sp. NPDC005761. The sequence continues at coordinate 109,532 of NZ_JBEXXX010000012.1, forward strand.
GGGTCCTGTGTGCTTCCCCGGCGGCACGTGGCGGTGGTACCGGCACGGCATGCACGGGGGCGGACCCGGGAAAAGCAACGAGCTGGGGCCCGCACCCAAGGTGCGGGCCCCAGCTGTGGATGCTCACTCAGCGCATGAGCGCCGGTGTCATCGGATTCACGCGGGGGTGATGTTCTCCGCCTGCGGGCCCTTCTGGCCCTGCGTGACGTCGAAGTTCACCTTCTGGCCCTCCTGCAGCTCACGGAAGCCGCTGGCGGCGATGTTCGAGTAGTGGGCGAAGACGTCAGCGCCGCCACCATCCTGCTCGATGAAGCCGAAGCCCTTTTCCGCGTTGAACCACTTGACGGTGCCAGTAGCCATGTTTATCTCCTTCTGGGGCAGAGCCCGGGGACTCGCACTGTGCCAGTCCCGCGTCGCCGCGATGATTACCCCATCCGGATAATGAGCCGGAAAATACAAAAGCGCACCCACCAGCCCATTTAGCTGAGGAGAGCACTTGGAGTCTTTGGGAACCACAACTGCAACTGAGATCTACAGTAGCACAATGAATGCGAGCAGGCGCGGCAAGTAATTACACTCCGCCCGGCGCGTCATAAACCTTCACCGGGCATTGCATAAAATTCTATGCTTGCGGCTATAGATATTCGTCGCTCCGTGCTACAGCGCCCGGGACCCTCCCTCCGGCCCGGGGCCGGAGGGAGGGCCGGCGGGTCAGCCGCGCGCGAACCTGAGCGTCACCAGCTCGAACGGCCGGAGGGTCAACTCCAGCCCGCTGTCCCGGAGTTCCGGGACCACCGCGTCGGCCGACGGCCGCTCCAGCAGATCGCACACCGCGACACCGCCGGCCTCGAACCCGGTGGCGAGCCGGACCCTGGCGCGTCCGCCCGTGGACTCGTAGAGGCGCACGACGAGGTCGCCGCTCGCGTCGTCCGCCAGCTTGACCGCGCTCACGACGACGGCGTCGTTGTCGACGGCCACCAGGGGGGCCACCTCCCGGTCGCCGGTGACCCGGCGCTCCGGCAGGTTGATGCGGAAGCCCTCGCGGACCGCGTCACCGATCGCCGCGCCGGGGACGAGCGCGTGCCGGAAGCGGTGCACGCCCTGGTCGGTCTCCGGGTCGGGGAAGCGGGGGGCGCGCAGCAGCGAGACCCGCACGGTGGTGGTCGTACCGGCGTCGGCGTCGCGGACCGTACGGGTCACGTCGTGGCCGTAGGTCGAGTCGTTGACGAGCGCCACGCCCCAGCCGGGCTCCTCCAGGTGGACGAAGCGGTGGTTGCAGGCCTCGAACTTGGCCGCCTCCCAGCTGGTGTTGGTGTGGGTGGCCCGGTAGAAGTGCCCGAACTGCGTCTCGGAGGCGTAGCGCTCGGCGTGGACGTCCAGGGGGAACGCCGCCTTGAGGAACTTCTCCGTCTCGTGCCAGTCGACCTCGGTGTCGATGTCGAGCCGCTTGACGCCCGGCGCGAGGGTCAGCAGCTGGGTGACCCTCGAGTCGCCGAAGCTGCGGACGATCCGTACGCGGGCGGCGCCGCCGTCCTCGACGGGCGTGAGCTCGTCGAGGTCCGTCAGGTCGGTGACGGTGTTGCGGTAGAACGCGTCGACGTCCCACGCGTCCCACATGTTCGGGAAGTCCGGGTGGATCTGCAGCAGGTTCGCGGCCAGGCCCGGCGCGACCGTCTCGCGCTCGGCGCCGATGTCGTACGCCGAGACGACGAGCCCTCGGGCGTCGATCTCCACCCGGAGCAGGCCGTTGTCCAGCACGTACCCGCCGCCCTCGCGCGGGGCGGGGGCCAGGGCGCCGACGGCGGGGACGACCGCCGCCGCACCGGCGCCGACGCCGCCGCGCGCGTGCGGGGCCGCGTTGAAGACGAGGATCTCGCCCGTCGCGGAGTCACCGGCCAGTGCCCGCTGGGCGGCGTCGATGATGCCGTCCAGTTCCTCGGCGACGGCCGCGTAGGTCTTCTCCGCCTCACGGTGCACCCAGGCGATCGACGATCCGGGCAGGATGTCGTGGAACTGGTGCAGCAGCACCGTCTTCCATATCCGGTCCAACTGCTCGTACGGGTAGGCGGAGCCGGTCCGCACCGCGGCGGTGGCGGCCCACAGCTCGGCCTCGCGCAGCAGGTGTTCGCTGCGGCGGTTGCCCTGCTTCGTCTTCGCCTGGCTGGTGAGGGTGGCGCGGTGCAGCTCCAGGTAGAGCTCGCCGACCCAGACCGGAGCGTTCGGGTACTCCGCCTCGGCCTTGGTGAAGAAGTCGGTGGGGGTCTCCCAGGTCACCGTCGCGGAGCCTTCGAGGCTGCGCATCCTCGCGGCCTTGGCGATCATCTCGCGGGTGGTGCCGCCGCCGCCGTCGCCCCAGCCGGTCGGGGCGAGGGAGTGCTGGGCGACGCCCTTGTCCTTGAAGTTCTTCGCCGCGTGGGCGATCTCGCTGCCCTTCATCGAGCAGTTGTAGGTGTCGACGGGCGGGAAGTGCGTGAAGATCCGGGTGCCGTCGATGCCCTCCCACTGGAAGGTGTGGTGCGGGAACTTGTTGGTCTGGCTCCACGAGATCTTCTGCGTGAGCAGCCACTTGGAGCCCGCGGCCTTGATGATCTGCGGCAGGCCGGCCGCGAAGCCGAAGGTGTCGGGCAGCCATGCCTCGTCGTTCTCGATGCCGAACTCGTCGAGGAAGAAGCGCTTGCCGTGCACGAACTGGCGGGCCATCGCCTCGGAGCCGGGCATGTTCGTGTCGGACTCGACCCACATGCCGCCGGACGGCACGAAGCGGCCCTCCGCCACCGCCTTCTTGACCTTCGCGTAGACCTCGGGGCGGTGTTCCTTGATCCAGGCGAACTGCTGGGCCTGCGACATCGCGAAGACGAAGTCGGGCTCGTCCTCCAGCAGCGCGGTCATGTTGGACGTCGTACGGGCGACCTTGCGGACCGTCTCGCGCAGCGGCCACAGCCAGGCGGAGTCGATGTGCGCGTGGCCGACGGCGCTGATCCGGTGCGCGGACGGCTGGGCGGGCGTCGCGAGGACCTCGGTGAGCTGCTCGCGGGCCGCGGCCGCGGTGCCGTTGACGTCCTGGAGGTCGACCGCGTCCAGGGCGCGGCCGATGGCGCGCAGGATGTCCCAGCGCCGGGCGCCGTCGACGGGCAGCTCCTGCATCAGCTCACCCAGCACCTCCAGGTCCTGGACGAGGTTCCACACGTGCTCGTCGAAGAGCGCGAGGTCCATCCGGGCGAGGGTGTACTGCGGTTCGTCGCCCGCGGTCTCCTTGTCACCGAGCTGTGTCGGCAGGAAGGGGTGGTAGTCGAGGATGACCGGGTTGGACGCCGCCTCGATGTGCAGCAGCACCTCCTCGCCGCCGGCCGCCGGAGCGCCCACGCGCACCCACTGGTTGCGCGGGTTGAGGCCCTTCACCGGGGTGCCGTCGGGGCGGTAGACGAGGCCCTCGCACTGGAAGCCCGGCATGTTCTCGTCGAAGCCGAGGTCGAGCAGCGCCTCGACGGTCCGGCCCGCCCAGGCCTCGGGGACCGTACCGGAGACCCGGAACCAGCTGGTGCCCCACGGAGCCCCCCACCGGTCGCCGACCGCTATCGGCTCGGTCGCACCGGCCAGGCCCTCCGCGACCGGGACGGGCTCGCCCGGTGCGTTCCAGACGGCGACGTCCAGCGGGACGGATTCCGGGTATACGGCCGGCCGGATGCGCTCGTCGAGGACGCGCTTCAGACGGGCTTCGACCAGGCTGCGGTCGTCGTGCATGAGGGTGGCTCCGTTGTGTGGTGGGTGCGGGTGGGGGGTGCTTACCAGCGGTGCGCGGTCGAGGCGGCGCGGGATGTCGTGTAGAGCTCGCCAACGGCCCTGACCTCGAAACGAGCGGCTTTTTCGCCCGGTTCCCGCTGGATGTCCGGTACGAAGAAGGCGGTGCCCGGGGTACCGCCCAGGAAGCGCCGGGTGCCGTCGGGGAGGATCCGGTGCAGCTCGTAATGGCGCGGGGATCCGGCCGCCCGCTGCCAGCGCAGGCGCAGGCCGGTGCCTTCGGTGCCGGGCACCGAGCCGGTGACGCGCAGCCGGGCCGGCGCGGACGGGACCTCCACGGCGTCGCGGACGGCCAGGGCGCCGAGCCGCCAGCGCACGGGGCCGGCCGCCGTGAGACGTACCCCCAGCGCGTGGACGGTGCCGGCCAGGGCGTTCAGCCGGAGGGTGGCGGTGGTCCAGCCCGGACCGCCTGCCCGCAGCTCGCCCGCCGGGACATAGGTGTACGCGATCGGGTCGCCGGGCCGGTCGGGCTCGCGCAGCGCCACGGCCAGTTCGACGGTGACCGGGCCGGAGCCCGCGTCGGTCCGGTGGGTGAGTTCGACGACCGTGCGCCGGGAGAGCGGCAGCCTGGTGCCGTAGAGCTCCACGGTGGCCGGGGCGTCGAGGTCGCCGTCGACCAGGAGGCTGCTGCCGCCACGCCAGGCGTCGGCGAAGTCGAAGGCGACGGACGGGGTCCGGCCGTCGGTGCGGACGACCCAGCGGCGGCCGGGCAGCCGGTCCTGGAGCCCGAGGTGGTTCCACTCGGTGTCCGAGACGGCCCGGCCGTTCTCGTACCAGCGCAGACCGTGGCCGGTGTTGAAGCCGGTCGCGAACGGCAGGCGGTCGACGGTGGAGCGGTCGGCCACCGCCGTGGCGGGGGCGCGCCAGCTGTCCGTACGGTCCGGCCGGGCCGGGTCGAGGGACTGTCCGGTCCAGAACCGTTGGTCGGCGGCGTGGAACTGAGCGGGGGTCCGGCCCTCGGGAAGATGGCTACGGGTCCACTCGGGCCGGTAGAAGCCGTACGAGAGGGTGTGCGGCCCGTCGGCGGGGATGATCGCGTCCCAGTCGACGGCCTTGTTCCAGCCGGTCGACTCGACGTCGACGCCCGCCCAAAGGTCGTAGCGGCTCCGGCCTGCCGCCTCGGCGTTCGCGCCGGAAGACGTGAGCGTCCCGGGCGTCCAGCGGAAGTCCACGAACATCGAGTCCGCTTCCTCGAACAGCGCCCTGTTCTCGGTGTTCAGCGCCCCCTGCCAGCCGACCTCGCCCCGCACCGTCATGGCGTCGTACCAGGTGATGCGCAGACCCGCGGCATCGCTGCGCTCCCGCAGATCGGTGACGAAGGCGAGCATCTCGGCACCGAGCGCGGCGTCGCCGCCCCCGGTCTCCGCGTTGATGAACCAGCCGTCGAATCCGTGCGCGACGGCCACTTCCACGAGCTTCGCGGCCAGCGGGAACCGCCCGGCTCCATCACGCTGCACGAGGTCCCGCGTCCATCGCAGATCGCCGCCGTGGTGCACGGGAGGCAGGAACACGGTGCCGAGGACGGGGACGCCGTTGCGGTGCGCCGCGTCGACGACCGGGGCGTTGGGCGCGAGGACCAGGCCCTCCCCCGCCGAACCGCCCCAGAACACGAGTTCGTCGATGTACGCCCAGTGGCTCAGGGCGTAGTGGTCGGCGGTGGCGGAGCCCTGGGACGGGTTGCCCGCGGTGTTCCCGAAGGCGACCAGCGAGGAGATGCGCGCCTGGTCGGTGCGGGCCGTGGTGTTCACCGGGACCGGGGTGAAGCGGCCGGCGAGCGGAACGGTCGCGGTGTTGAACGGCAGGTCGGGGTCGTCCTCGGCCCGCCAGGCCTTCAGGCTGCGCCAGGTGACACCGGCACCGGGGGTGCCGGCGGGCAGTGAGTCGGGGAACCAGTAGGAGGCGAACGGCCGGGACGCGGCCCTCGCCGAGGTGGCGGGCGCGGCCTCGGCGGAGCCGGAGAGGGCCGGGGCCAGGAGGGCGGCGGCCGTTGTGGCGCCGGCGAGGACCACGGTGCGGCGCGTCGGTGCGGCCGGATGCGACCTGGGCTGGTTCATGGTGTGCTCCGTATCGTTCGAGGTGCGATTCGGGTGCTTCACGGGGTGGCGGTGCGCGGGGGCGTGGTCACCGGACCTGGTCCGGTGTGACGACCTCGGTGATGCCACGGGCAGCCAGATGCCCCGCGTCGTCGGCGTTGCTCGCGAGGACGGCGGTGGGACGGGCACCGTCCGCCGTGAGCCTGGCGAAGGCCTCGAAGACGGCACCGCCGGGGGCGCACACCGAGCGGTGGGGCGCGGTCGCGTCGTCGCCGGTGTCGACGACCACGGCCGTCGTCCGGGGAGCGGGACGCCGGGTGCGGCCGCGGTGCTCCTCGACGATCCGGGCGATGGCCCGGCCGGCCGGTTTGACCTGCCGGTCGTTGGTCAACAGGCCCAGGCTGTACTCGAGTTCGGGGAAGTCGGACAGCGAGCGGGACACGTCGTGCGAGCACCACCAGGTAACTCCCCACACGTCCTCGCAGTCCAGGGCGTTGTCGACGGTCGCCTCGGTGAACGCGGCGGCGTGCCCGGCCGGGATCAGCGGGGCGGGGGCGCCGACCTCCTGGAGCCAGACCGGCCGGTGCGCGTCGAGCGCCCAGGCCTTGGAGAGCTCGATCAGGTAGGCGGCGTGGTGCTCGGTGGCCGTACCGGTGCGGCCGTGGCGCTGGGCGGTGCCGTTGAAGACCCAGGAGTGCACGGCGGTGACGGCACCCATCCGCGCCGCGTGCGCGGGCGTGAAGGCGTGGTCGTCCTGGTACCAGGCGGCGTCGTACTCCGCGTGCAGATGGAGCTTGCCGGGCGCCCCCTCCTCGCAGGCGTCGAGCATCCTGGTCAGCCAGGCGCCCGCCTGTTCGGGGGTGATGCGGTCCGGGTCGGGGTGCGGGTCGCCGGAGAACTGGTTGATCTCGTTCCCGAGGGTCATGCCGATGAAGTGGGGGCGGTCGGCGAGGGCGGCGGCGAGGGTGCGCAGGTACTCGGCCTGCCCGGCGATCACGTCGGGGTCGGTGAAGAGGTTGCGCCGGTGCCAGGTCCCGGTCCAGGCGGGCAGGAAGTCGAAGCTCGACAGGTGCCCCTGCAGCCCGTCCACGCTGACGTCCAGGCCGCGTTCGGCGGCGGCGTCGGCGAGCTGGACGAGCTGCTCGACGGCGCGCGGGCGGATCAGGGTGCGGTTGGGCTGGAAGAGCGGCCAGAGCGGGAAGACCCGGATGTGGTCGAGGCCGAGGCCGGCGATCGAGTCCAGATCGGCCCGTACGGAGTCGAGGTCGAAGTCCAGCCAGTGGTGGAACCAGCCTTCGCTGGGCGTGTAGTTGGCGCCGAAACGCAAGGGGGAGGAGCTCATACGGAACACGGTCCTGGTTCTGTGGTGCGGGGGGAGGCGGGGATCGGTCAGCCCTTGACGGCGCCTTCGCCGACACCTCGGAAGAAGAAGCGCTGCAGACCGGCGAACAGCACGATGAGCGGCAGCACGGCGATGATCGTGCCTGCGGCGACGAGCCGTTCGTCGTTCGCGAACGTGCCGTGCAGGTAGTTCAGCCCGATGGTCAGGGTGAAGTTCTCCGGGTCGCTGAGGACGATCAGCGGCCACAGGAAGTCGTCCCACGAGCCCATGAAGGCGAAGATCGCGACGACGGCGAGGGTGCCCTTGACCGAGGGGAGCGCGATCCGCAGGAATCGCTGCCAGACGTTGGCGCCGTCCACGAAGGCCGCCTCCTCCACCTCCTCGGGGAGGTTCAGGAAGGCGTTGCGCATCAGCAGGACGTTCATCGCCCCGATGGATCCGGGCAGCAGCACACCGAGCAGGGTGTTGTTCAGGCCCAGATCCCGCATGGTGGTGAACTGGGCGATGATGATGCCCTCGACGGGTACGAGCATGGCGAGGATGAACGCCAGCGTCGCGGCCCTGCGGCCCCGGTAGCGCAGCCGGGCGAGCGCGTATCCCGCCAGTGCGGCACCCACGCAGTTGGTGACCACGTTGGCGGCCGCGACCTTCAGCGAGTTGAACGCGTAGTCCCACACCGGGATGGTGTCGGCGACCCGCGTGTAGTTGTCCAGGGTCGGATCACTGGGGAAGAACTTCGGCGGGGAGCTGAAGATGTCCTCGTTCGGCCCCTTCAGCGAGGTCGAGAGCTGCCACAGGAACGGTCCCACGGTCAGGACGAGCACTGCGAGCAGCAGCACGTAGCGCAGGACGAGCTGCCAGGCGGGGACGCGGCGCCCCTCGGCATCGGTGGTCTTCAGGAAGCTCACGCGTCCTCCTTGCGGTCGGCGCGGAGCACCAGCAGCATCAGGCCGACGGTGACGACGAAGATGACGACCGAGATGGCGGACGCGTATCCGACCCGCCCGGTCAGCCCGGTTCCCACCCGCTGGACGAGCATCACCAGGGTGGTGTCCTCACCCGCCGGACCACCGGACGGGCCGGCCATCAGATAGACCTCGGAGAAGACCTTGAAGGCCGAGACCGAGGACAGCGCCGCGACCAGCACCATCGTGGAGCGGATGGCGGGGACGGTGACGGTGAAGAAGCGGCGTACGACTCCGGCGCCGTCCACGGAGGCTGCCTCGTGCAGCTCCCGCGGTACGTTCGCCAGCGCGGCCAGGTAGATGATCATGTAGTAGCCGAGGCCCTTCCAGACGGTGACCGTCATCGCGCTCCCCAGCAGCAGCCACTGGTCGCTGAGGAAGCCGACCTTGCCGATGCCCACGGCCTCCAGGAGGGCGTTGATCAGCCCGCGGTCGTCGAGCATCCAGACCCAGATCAGTCCGACGACGACGATGGAGGCGACCACCGGCGTGTAGAAGGCAGAGCGGAAGAAGGAGATGCCCGGGATGTGCCGCTGGACGAGCATCGCCAGCAGCAGCGGCAGGATGACGAGGGCGGGCACGACGCCGAGGACGTACAGCGTGCTGTTGCGCAGCCCGATCCAGAACATCTCGTCGTGCAGCAGCTCCTGGAAGTTCGCCAGGCCGACGAACTTGCCCGGTACCAGGGTGCGCCGGTCCGTGAAGGCGTTGACCAGGGTGCTGAGGAACGGGTAGAGGCTGAAGGCGCCGACCACGATGAGTCCGGGCGCCGCGAACAGCCAGGGGCTGAGGGGCAGATGGCGGCTGATCCGGCCGGCGGGGCGGCGGTCGCCGGGGCGCTTGCGCCGGGCCGCCTCTCCCGCCGCGCCGGGGACCGGCGCACTCGCCGGGGCCCCGGTGCGGGCGGCCCCGGCGCGGGACTTCGCGGGGCTGGGGGTGGGGGAGTTCACCAGGTCCTTTCGTTTGGATCAGGCCGGATCAGGGAGCGGGGTCCGGTGCGTTCGGCCGCAAGGCGGAGGAGGGCGCCCCCGCGGAGCACGGGTGGCCGACGACTACGCCGGAGCGGCCCCCGGCCGAGCGATGCCGAGACCTCGGAGAAGGGCGTGCCGGCCCGGCAGCCCGGCATGATCGAGACACGGGGGCCCAGGGGGCTCAGCTCTGCTGCAACAGCCGGTCGCAGGCCTTGACAGCGTTGTCAAGTGCTTCCTTGGGGCTCTGCTTTCCCTGGAGCGCCTTGGCGATCTGGTTGCGCAGCTCGGTCTTCATCTGCTCGCTGAACAGCACCGGCGTGTAGTTGACCGCCGTCTTCAAGGACTTCGCGGCGGCGACCCGTACGCGGGTCACATCCGTGCCGTCCTCCTTCGTGAAGTACGGGTCGTCGAGGGATCCGGCGGTGCTCGGGAAGATGGCGACCTGCTTGGCGAAGTCCATCTGCCGGGTCGCGTCGGTCACGTAGTGGGCGAAGGCGACGGCTGCGGGCTTCTGCTGGGTCTGCGCGTTCACCATGAGGCCCATGACGTACATGTTGGCCTTGCCGGTGCTGCTGACCTGGTCGGTGATCCCGATGTTCTTGTAGAGGCTCGGGGCCTGCTTCTTGAAGTTGGCCAGGTCCAGCGCACTGCCGGGGTTCATCGCCACGGACTCGGTGAGGAACTTGTGGCCGGAGGACTCGGGTGTCGCGGTCAGCGCCTGCGCGTCGAGCGCCTTGGCGTCGTACAACTCCTTGTAGTGCGTGAGGAGTTGCACGCCCTTCGCGTCGTTGAAGGCGAAGCCCGTGCCTTCCTTGTTCATCAGCTGTCCGCCGTAGCGGCCGAAGTCCTCGATGGTGGGGACGTTGGCGAGCGTGGCGACCTTGCCCTTGCTCTGCTCGGCCAGCTTCAGGCCGTCGGCGAAGACCTGGTCATAGGTGGTCGGCGGCTTCTGCGGGTCGAGTCCGGCGTCCTTGAGCAGGCGCTTGTTGTAGAACATCGGCCCGGTGTTGAGGTACCAGGGGAAGGCGTACGTCCCGTCGGTGCCCGGTATCTGATGAGCCTTCCAGGCGCCGTCCAGGTACTCCTTGCGGTACTGCGGCGCCGCCTTGTCGAGGTCGAGCGCGATGCCCGCCTTGGCCAGCGGGGCCACCAGGTCCGGCGACACGTTGACGACGTCCGGCAGGGTCCCGCCGGCCGCGTCCGCGCTGATCTTGTCCGCGTAGCCCTCGCCCGGCCGGTCCACCCACTTGACCTCGGTACCCGGGTACTTCTTCTCGAAGTCCGCGATGACGCCGTTGAAGTAGTCCTTGAAGTTCGCCTGCAGGTTCCAGGTCTGGAAGGTGATCTTGCCTTCGACCTTGCCGGAGGCGTCGGACGAGCCCGATCCGGACTCACCGCCGCACGCACTCAACGGCAGGACGGTTGCGAGGACGGCGGCAGTGACGACTGCCCTGCGGGAGATGCGCACGGTGAACGGCTCCTTTGCTCGGACCAGGCGTGCGGACGGCGGACCGAGGGGTGCCGGCCCCCTCGACTCCGTTCGCCCCGCAGACCCTGCAATGCCACTCGATGAAAGTCAATACATTCATCGGAAATTAGCATCGCTCAACACCATCTGTGCAGGTCAGAGCAGTGTCGGAGTACATTCAGGATCCTGGACTAATGCGCTTTAGGTGCTCCCGACTCAAGCGCATTAGTTGTTGCGCCACATCACTCGACCAATGGTCCGGGAACGCCTACGATGCCCCCGGGGGCGAGCGGAGCCGACGTCCGACGAGCGCCACAGGGAACGCAGGGAAAGAGGCACCGGGTGACACCGAAGCGGCCGCCGGCCGGGGATACTCCGACGGCCAGACGCGCTCCCGCGCGCCGGCCGACCATGAAGGACATCGCCCAGCGGGCCGGGGTCTCGGAGAGCGCGGTCTCCTTCGCGCTCAACGACCGCCCCGGCGTCTCGGAGATCACCCGCGACCGAGTCCGGCGCGTGGCCGAGCAGTTGGGCTGGCGCCCGAGCACCGCGGCCCGCGCACTGTCGGGCGAGGGGTCGGCCACCGTCGGGCTCGTCGTGGCACGGCCTGCGGCCAACCTGGGCGTGGACTCGTTCTTCCTGCAGCTGATCTCCGGCATCCAGGAGGTCCTGGCCGAGCGCCAACTCGGCCTGCTCTTCCAGGTGGTGGAGGACGTGACTGCCGAGTGTGCCGTCTACCGCCGCTGGTGGGCCGAGCACCGGGTCGACGGGGTACTCGTCGTCGACCCCCGCACCGACGACCCCCGCGTCCCCCTCCTGGACGAACTGGGCCTGCACGGCGTCGTCATCGGGGCCCTCCCCGGCAGCGACACCGGCCCCCACCCGGGACTCTCACAGGTGCGCGCCGACGACGCGGGCGCCATGGCGGCCATCGTCGGCCGGCTGCACGAACTGGGTCACCGGCGCATCGTGCACATCGCCGGTCTGCCCTCGCTCGCGCACACCGACCGGCGCATCCGCTCCCTGCGCGTCGAGGCCGGCCGGCACGGCCTGACCGAGGCCCACTCGGTGACCACGGACTACTCCGACACCGAGGGCGCGGCCGTGACCCGCCGGGTACTGGAGCGGCCCCACCCGCCGACCGCCCTCATCTACGACAACGACGTGATGGCCGCGGCCGGGGTGGCGGTCACGGCGGGCCTCGGCCTCCGGGTGCCGGGCGACCTGTCGGTGGTCTCGTGGGAGGACTCGGCGTTGTGCCGGCTCACCGCACCGTGGCTCACCGCGCTCTCCAGGGACACGGTCGCGTTCGGCCGGCTCGCGGCGCGGGAACTGACCGCGCTGCTGGACGGCGGCGCGGCGCGCACCGTGCAGGTGCCGCTGCCCCGGCTGATCGAGCGAGGCAGCACGGCGCTCGCACACGAGAGGTCCTAGGGCGTGTTTCGAAAGTCCCGCCTGTCCGGCGACGCCTGGCACGCACGCTCGCCGCGTTGTCGGGATCACCCCTATACGCCCAGTATCGGGGCGACCCTCCGCCTTGCGATCGCACGCACCAGACGCCGCCGGACCCGCCCTCCGGGCGGACGGCGCTACTTTCGAAACACGCCCTAGATCTTCCGCTCCGGATCAGGCCGTGTCCGCGAGGGCGCCCTGATCCGGACGAGGGGCCCTGGGGCCTCAGGCCGTGTCCCGCCCGGGGGTGGGCCGGCGCAGCTCCTCGTTCAGCCGGAGCGCCTCTTCGAGCTGGTCCTCCAGGATCACGATGCGGCAGGCGGCCTCGACCGGCGTTCCACCGTCGACGAGCTCACGGGCACGGGCCGCGATGCGCAGCTGGTAGCGGGAGTAGCGACGGTGGCCGCCCTCCGAGCGCAGGGGGGTGATCAGGCGCGCCTCACCGATCGCGCGGAGGAATCCGGGCGTGGCGCCGATCATCTCCGCGGCGCGACCCATGGTGTACGCCGGGTAGTCGTCGTCATCGAGACGGTCAGTGGCATGCGGAGGGGTCTCGGGGGGCATGTGCACCTGCCGCGTATCGCTGACTTCGTTGACCGAAAGAGAAACTCTTGTTGTGCGAGCCATCGTCTCTAGCATAGTCGCGACAGATTTCCCGGGCCGGACGGGGGAACTAATCTGGTGCGCCCCGGCCCCGGCGCCCGCCCGGCCCGGCGCGGAGCCCGTCACCCGGCCCCGTCCCGGCGCCGCCCTCCGGAAGGACGGGGCGCGGCCGTGCCAAGAACACTGACCGGCTGGTCAGTTGATGACTGCCTGACCAGGAGCCATAATGCACACGTAGCCCTTCACGCATCCCCCGTCGTGAAGGGCTACACCCATGTGCGCGCCCGGCCCTCACGTACGGGGCGGGTCCGCGCAGGCTTTTTCACGGGCAAGGGACTCCCCTCGTGGTCCCCTGCCCGTGTTTTTTCGAGTTAACAGTGACGTAGAGTGTTTGCGCAAGCCCGTTCCGGACACCGGAGCGAGATGCTCCAGTTCATCCCTTTACGGTGTGCCACCTGGGCTCCCGGTCCGCGGACACCGCGTCGGGGTTCGTTACAGTACGAGCCCGTTGACCGAATCGAGCACCGCGCGGAGCCGGACAGACGCCCGGGCGGCGGACGTGAACGTGGGGGCCGGATGGACAACGGCGAGGAACGCGCGCCGGAGCTGCGAACGCTGCGGCAGAAGGTCGAGTACATGGTCGAGAAGACCTTCCCCGGCCGCAAGATCTCGGGACGGGTCTTCGCCGACCTGGTCAAGGAGCGCGGCGGATCCCTCTCCCACAGCTACTTCTCCAACATCCTGGCCGGCAAGGTGACCCAGCCGTCCGAGGACATCCTCAAGGCGCTCGGCCTCGGCTTCGGCGTGGACTGGCGCTTCTTCAAGGAGGAGTCCGAGGTCGTCGACGACGTCGTCGCGGGGCTGCAGTTCCTGGCGAAGCGGCGTACCGGCGAGATCAGCGGGCTGGCCGGGCGGGGGCTGGACGAGGACGGACTGCCGCCGGAACTGCTGCGGTTCGCGCTCGCCCTGCTCCAGGACGCGAAGGACCGGCAGCCACCGCCCGACGGCGAACCACGGAGTTAGCGCGGTGTCCATGCGAGAACTGCGGAAGGAGTGCGAGGCCGGTCTTGCCGGGCTCCCGCTCCCCTCCCCCTTCACCGTCGAGGGGCTGGTGGCGAACATGGAGGCGGCCCGCGGCCGCACCATCGTGCTGCACGAGATGCCCGACCGGCTGGCCCGCGTCAACGCTGCCTGCGGGTTGCGGCTGAAGACCGGCGGGACCAGCTTCGTGCTCTACCGCCGCCGCCCCACCGCGTACCAGACCCAGCACGTGATCCTGCACGAGCTGTGCCACGAGTGGTTCGACCACGGAACCTCGCTGGACGCCGAGCAGTTGCACCGGCTGCTGCCCGTCTTCGACACCTCCCTGATCGCCAGGGTCGTCGGCCCGGAGGCGCTGGTCAGCCCGGACGCCGTGCAGGCCCGCGCCCAGTACGACACCCATGACGAACGCATGGCCGAATTGGGTGCCTCCCTCATCCCCCGCATGGCGAGGGACGTGCCGAGCGATGACATGGTGGGGCGGCTCGCCAACTCGCTCTCGCGCCCGGTGGCCCACCGGCGCGGCGGGCTGTTCCGCCGCAGGTAGCGTCACCCCCCTCGATCACTCGTCCCCCCACACCTCAAGGACTACTGCCGTGACCCCGCTCGACGTCGCCGGCTATCTGATAGCCGGCCTGATGACAGCCGTCGCCGTGTGGCGCATGCCGGCCGCCCTGTGGGGCGACGAGGAGGACCGGCGCCGCCGTGCCCTGTGGGGCTGTTACGCGGGGTTCGCCGCCGCGCTGTGGACCAAGACCCGAGCCGTCCGCATCGGGCTCAACGACAGCCCGGTCACCGACCTCTCGGTGCTGATCAAGCACTACACGGCGACCGTCGCGATTCTGGCCATTCTCAGCTACATCGTCGCGATCTACGGCCAGTACGCCGACGCCGGTGACGTCCCGCGCCACGTACGGTTCGCGCGGATGATCCAGCAGGTCGCGGCGAAGGCGTCCGTCGCCACGCTCGTCCTGCTGACCGTGCTGTTCTTCACCGTCGTCGACCGGTCCACGCCGTCGGACCGGTTCGTCGCCGACCACGCGGGTCAGTGGGGCGCGACGCTCTACATGAGCGTGTTCTACCTCTACCTCGGTGCCGCCTCCGCCGTCTGCGCCTACCAGTGGGCGCTCGCCACCGCGAGCGCCGAGCGGCGTCATCTGCGGGTGGGCCTGGGGATGATGACGTTCGCCATGTTCATCGGCGTCGGCTACACGGTCAGCCGGACGCTCTTCCTCTGGATCAGCGTCGTCGACCGGCCCGACGAGGCCTTCGCCCTCAAGTTCGACGAGATCACCGAGGCCTCGCAGGTGGCGCTGTTCGCCTTCTTCGCGATCGGCGCCTCCATCCCCGCGCTGAGCAACGTCCGCCGCCGGGCGAAGCTCTGGCGCGCCCAGGTCAAGCTGCACGCCCTCTGGTACGAGCTGATGGCGGCCTTTCCCGACCAGCCCTTCGACCCCCCGGCCCCGCTGCTGCGCGAGCTGACCCGCTTCGGCACCCCGGCCGATCTGCGGGTCGACCGCTGGTCGGCGGACATCGCCGACGCGGTGGAGAAGCTGCGCCATTACGTCCCCGACGCACTGCTGCCGGCCGCCGAGGCCGCCGCCGCGGACAGGGGCACCGGACGGGACGGGTCCGGGCCGCTGGCCGACGCCTACTGGATCAAGGCGGCGCTAGCGGCCCGGAGCGCCGGAGCACCCGCGGGCGAAGCGGCCGCGGTCGGCACCCAGCACGCGACCGACCAGGACGGCGAGGTCGCCTGGCTGGTCCGGGTGGCGGCGGCGTACCGCACGGTCACGCCGGAGCGGACCCGGCAGGTCCTCGAATCCTCCGCAGCGGCCGCAGCGGTCACGGAGCAGGAGCAGCAGGCATGAGCACGAGCACCGCCCACGAGCCCGGCACCTCCACCGCGCGCACCGTGACCGACGTCTTCCAGCCCCGCAACCTCCTGCTGGCCGGCATGCTCGCCATCGGGCTGGCGGCGGCGGGCCACTGGACGGGGCTGCTCTGGGGATTCCTCGGCGCCCTGTGCGCCGGACTCGTCCCGGCCGGCTACATCGAGTGGGAGCGCGGGCGCGGTACCTGGGGCGACCGCCATGTCGTCGACCGGACCAAGCGGGCCCCGATCTTCCTCGTCATCCTGGGCTCCATCGGGGTCGGTTCGGCGGTCATGGTGCTGGGCGGCGCCCCCTCCGGCATCCTGACCGCGATGCTCGGTCTGTGGGTGATGACCGTCGTCCTGCTGGCCGTCAACACGGTGTGGAAGATCTCTGTGGACGCCTCGGTCGCCTCGGCCGTGGTCGCACTGCTCGCCACGGTGCACTCGCCGTGGTGGCTCCTGGGGTACGTGATGACGGCGGCCGTGTGCTGGTCGCGGGTGGCACTCGGCTATCACACGGTGGGTCAGGTGACCGCCGGTGCGGTGCTGGGCGCGGTGACGGCGGGCGCGTTCCTGCTGGGGTGATCCGAGGGCCCCGCGTCGTTGAACGGCCGGCGTGCGGGGTCCAAGGTGGATCCGTGCCGACATTCGAGATCACCACAGCAAGCGCGGACGACATCAGGATGATGGCGGACTGGGCCCATGCCGAGGGCTGGAACCCCGGCCTGACCGACGGTCAGGCGTTCTTCGCCGCCGATCCGTGCGGCTTCCTGATCGGCCGCCTGGACGGGGTGCCCGCCTCCTGTGTCTCCGTGGTCCGCTACGGCTCCGGCTTCGGCTTCCTGGGCTTCTACCTGACCCGTCCGGAACTGCGCGGACAGGGATACGGGAGCCGGCTCTGGGCCGCCGGGACGACGCGGCTGGCCGGGCGGAACACCGGGCTGGACGGCGTGGTCGAGCAGCAGCCGAACTACCGGAAGTCCGGCTTCCGTCCGGCCTGGACGAACCTGCGGTACGAGGGGCTCGTCCCGGTCGATGTCGCGCCGCCGCCCGGAGTCGCCCTGGTGGACGCCCGTACGCTGCCCTTCGGCCAGGTCACCGCGTACGACCGCCGGTTCTTCCCGGAGCGGCGGGACAGTTTTCTCGCGGCCTGGACGACGGCGCCCGGACGCACCGCGCTGGTCGCACTGTCCGAGGGCGAGGTGCGGGGGCTCGCCGTGGTGCGCGCCTGCCGTACGTCCTCGCGCATCGGCCCGCTGTACGCGGCGACGCCGGACATCGCCCGTGCCCTGGTGAGCGCTCTCGCGGCCACCGATCCGTCCGCGCCCGTCGCCGTGGACGTCCCCGACGTGAATCCGGCGGCGGTACGGCTGGCCCAGGAGCTGGGCCTCACCCCGTCGTTCGAGACGGCCCGCATGTACACCGGCCCGGCGCCGGACGTCGATCACACCGGGCTGTACGGCATCACCAGCCTCGAGCTGGGGTGAGCGCCGGACGGGCCCCGGGCTCAGCCCTCCGTACGGCCGCCGCCCGGGGCCTCCCGGGACCGTGAGGCCATGACCGCGATGTCGTCCTCGGCACCCGGGCCGAACCGGTCGAGCACCGCGTCCAGCAGCTCCTCCAGATCGCCGCTCTCCGGCAGGGCCAGCTCCTTGAGCCGGCCGACGGACACGTCGATGTCCTCACCGCGCCGCTCCACCAGTCCGTCGGTGTACATGAACAGCACCGTGCCCGGACCGCATCCCACCCGCGTCGTCCGGTAGCCGCCCAGTCCGGTGCCGAGCGGCGGGCCCACCGCCACATCGCCCAGCCAGGTGCCGGCCGGCCCGGGGTCGATGAGCACCGGCGGCAGATGGCCCGCGCTCGACACCTCGCACACACCCCCGGCCCGGTCGACCACGGCGAGCAGACAGGTCGCGGCCCGGTCCAGCCCGGACCGTTCGACCATCCGGTCGAGCTGCTCCAGGATGCGGTGCGGCGGCAGTTCCTCGTCCGCCAGCAGCCGCAGCAGCGAGCGGTAGTGGCTCATGGCGACGGCCGCCTCGACACCGTGCCCCATCACATCGCCCATCGCCTTGAGGTGCCTGCCGTCGGGCAGCGGGATGACGTCGAACCAGTCACCGCCGACCAGGACGCTCCGGTCGGCCGGCAGGTAGCGGGTGGCGACCTCGATGTGCGGGTGCGGCGGACGGGGCTCGGAGAGCAGGGAGCGCTGGAGCTCCAGGGCGATGGTGTGCTCGTGGGTGAAGCGGCGCGCGTGGTCCAGGTCGACGGCAACCCGGCCGGCGAGCTCCCGGGCGACCACCACGTCCTCGTCCGTGAAGACGGGCGAGTCCCCGGCCCTGACCAGGCCGAGGACGCCGATCGGCTCACTGCGCACGGCGACCGGCACGATGACCGCCGAGTGCATGCCGAGGGCCCGGTAGGCGGCGGCCCGTTCGGGCGAGGCCGCGGAACGACCGAGCTGCTCGTCGCTGGTGAGGTTCTCCACGACGGGCTGGTTGGCGGCCAGGCAGCGCGGCACGGCCGAGTTCTCCTGGTAGTCGATGTAGTCGCCGGGCCCGCCGAACCGGGCCACCTGTTCGCGCAGTCCCGGCACCGCCGTCAGCGCCGCCCGCCGCAGCCGGAGCACCCCGGGCGGTGCGGGGCGCACCGGCGGGGCGATGTCCGGCGGGAAGACCTCGACGGTGGCCAGGTCGGCGAGTGCCGGCACGACGAGGTCGACGAGTTCGGCGCAGGTGGTGTCCATGTCGAGGGTGGTGCCGATCCGGGTGCTCGCGGTGTCCAGGAGGTTCAGGTGGCGCTGTGCCTGGGCGAGCCGGCGCTGGTCCTCGTCGGACGCCATGACCTCCAGCACGATCCCGGCGACGCCCACGACCCGGCCGCCGACCTCCAGCCGGTGGTAGGCCCCGTGCCAGTACCGCATGGCGGTGCCGGACGCGGCGGGGGTGCGGCCGCTGGAGGTGATCTCGCGCGCCCGGCCGTCGGCGAGGACCGCCCGCATCAGGTCCTCGCGGGCGTCGACCTCGGGCAGCACCTCGGAGACCGTACGGCCCAGATGCGCGGCGGCCGGGATGCCGTTGAGCCGTTCGAGGGCCGGGTTCACGTACAGGTAGCGCAGCCGGGTGTCGAGGACGCCCACCCCGGCCGTGGTGCCGTCGATCAGGGCCGCGAGCGTCACGATGTCGAGCGGCGACGGGATCTCGGCGTGCGCATCGGCCGGCAAGACAACCTCCTGGGGCAGGGCGCGGGCCGCCGGACTGCCCGGCCCTTCATCGTCGGACGCCCGCACCGCCCCCGCATCCGCAGGACGCCCGCCGAACCGTGCGGTTCGGTGCACCGGCATCGCGCCCCAGGCCGGATGCCGGACGCCGGAGACCGATCAGCCCGGCCCGCCGGGGCGGAGCACCCGGTCCAGCTCCACCGTCCCCTCGTCCGCCGCGGCCCCCGGCGGCAGCCGCAGCGCCTCGGCCACGGGCCCGGGCAGCGGTGCACGGTCCAGCATCCCGGCGACCAGAGCCGTCGTCAGGCGGTGCCAGCCGGCGGCGCTCCGGAGCATCGCGTGGTCGCCGCCCGGCACGGTGACCAGACAGGTCCGGGCGCCGCCCTTCCTGGCCCGTTCGGTGAGCGCGCGGGAGTCCGCCGGGTCCGTGACGCGGTCCCGGGTGCCGTGCACCAGGACGACGTCCCGCCCGGCGAGCCGCTCGACGGGGTCGCTCCGCGGGCACCACGGGGCGAGGCCGACCACGCCCCGCACCAGCGGATGGCCCGCGGCGGCGAGGGCCGCCCGGCCGCCCATCGAGTGCCCGAGCAGCACGACGGGGATCTCCCCCGCCGTCCGCCGCAGTTCATCGAGGGCCCGTACCGCGTCGTGCACCGGATCCGCCCGGTCCCCGTTCCACCCGCGGTGCCCGTACCGGACCGCCCGCACCAGCACGTCGCCGGGCAGCGCACCGCGCAGGCCGCGCGCGAACGGCCGCATCCGCACCGCGGGCAGGTCGAACGGGGCGGGCGGCGGCACCCCGAGACCGGTCTCCCGGCCGCCGTGCAGGACCAGTACCGCGGCCGCCGGCGGGTGTGGTTGCGTCATGCGTACCTCCGGGTGCGGTGGGGCGGGCCCTACCGAGCATGCTGTACGGAGCACGGGCCGCACCATCAGGCAGCGCAGGACACCGAAGGACACCACATGGCAGCGTCACCCCAACTCGGTCAGCAGGTCCAGGACTTCACGCTCGCGGGAGGTGTGCTGGACGGGGACTCGTTCGAGCGCCGCGACTACACGCTCTCCGCCGCGCGCGGCCGGGCCCTCGTCCTCGCCTTCTACCCGGGCGACAACACGGCCGTCTGCACCAAGCAGCTCTGTTCGTACTCCTCCGGCATGGAGACCTTCGAAGGGCTCGACGCGGAGGTCTGGGGGATCAGCCCGCAGGACGTGGACAGCCACGAGGCGTTCGCCCGCGCCCACCGGCTGCGCATGCCGTTGCTGGCCGACCCGGGCCGCGCGACGGCCCGCGCGTTCGGGGTGGCGGCGCCCGGGATCGGGGTGCGGCGGGCGGTGTTCCTGATCGACGCGGACGGGGTGCTCCGCTGGAAGCACGTGGCACTGCTCGGTGCCACCTTCCAGTCACTGGACACGCTGGCGGAGCGGCTGTCCGGCATTGGTAACAGCTAGAACTCTGCCGGGATACGGCAGTGTCGGCGGCCGGGGATGTATGGGACCATCCAGCCAGTTCGACGGAAATCCTCGGGGGATTCCCGCAGCCGGGAGGGGAGTTCACGTGACCTTGTTTCTCGGTCTCGGCATTGCGGGGCTCGTACTGCTCGCCCTGTCACTGATCTTCGACGGCATCCTCGAAGGGCTCTTCGGAAGCTTTCTGGAGGGCCTCTTCGGCGGGCTGGTCTCCCTTCCGGTGATTGCCGGTTTCATCTCGATGCTCGGATTCGGCGGCGCCATCGTGCTCGGTACGACCGGTGCCGGCACGGTCGCCGCCACGGGTGCCGGGGCGCTCGCCGGGCTGGTCGCGGCCTGGCTGACCTGGAGGTTCAGCCGGGCCCTGATGCGAGATCAGACCCACGCCACACCGCGGGACGAGGACCTCGTCGGCACGTCGGGGTCCGTGGTCACGGCCATTCCGGCCGACGGCTACGGGGAGGTGCTGCTGCGGCTGGGGGGCCAGCCCGTGAAGCTCTCGGCGAAGAGCCCGGTCCCGGTCGCACGCGGCACCGAGATCTGGGTCGAGGCCACGCTCTCGACCACCTCGGTCTCGGTCCGTCCCGTCGAACGCTGAGCCGGCACACCGGCCGGCACGCCACCGCTCGCCACAGAACTGCCGCCCCGCAGGGAGGCAGAGGGGGACACCGTCATGAGTCCAGTCCTGATCGCCATCGCCGGAGTCGTCGTACTCCTCTTCCTGCTCACCCTCGCCGTCATCACCCGCTACAAGGTCGCGGGGCCCAGCCAGGCGTTCATCATCACCGGCCGTCGCGGCAAGAAGTCCGTGGACCCGGTGACCGGGCGGTCCAGCATCGACAACAGCGGCCAGAAGGTGGTCGTCGGGGGCGGCGTCTTCGTCGTGCCGTTCGTCCAGCAGAAGTTCACCCTGGACCTCTCCAGCCGGCACATCCCCGTCGCCGTGCGCGGGGCCGTCACGCTGCGCGGGGTCAAGTCGCACCTCGAAGGCGTCGCGATCGTCAAGGTCGGCGGCAGCGAGGACGCCATCCGGGCCGCGGCCCAGCGTTTCCTGCGGCAGCAGGACGGCATCGTCGGCTTCACCCAGGAAGTGCTCTCCGGTGCGCTGCGCGCCATCGTGGGCCGGATGTCGGTCGAGGACATCATCCGCGACCGGGCCGCGTTCGCCGGCCAGGTGGCGGAGGAGGCCGAGGCCAGCCTGTCCGGTCAGGGCCTGATCCTGGACGCCTTCCAGATCCAGGACATCACCACCGAGGGCTCCTACCTGGAGGACCTCGGCCGCCCCGAGGCCGCCCGCGCCAAGCAGGAGGCGGACATCGCCGAGGCGAACGCCCGCCGCGCCTCGGAGCAGGCCCGGCTGAAGGCCGCCGAGGAGATCGCCATCGCCGAGCGGACGTTCAACCTGAAGCAGGCGGAGATCAAGGCCGAGACGGAAGCGGCCGTCGCCAGGGCGAACGCCGCGGGCCCGCTCGCCGAGGCCGCCCGTCAGCAGGAGGTCCTCCAGGAGCAGGAGAAGGTCGCCCAGCGCCAGGCCGCCCTGACCGACCGCGAACTCGACACCAAGGTCCGCAAGCCCGCCGACGCCGCGCGCTACCAGGCCGAGCAGGAGGCGGAGGCCCGTCGCATCGCCCAGGTCAAGCAGGCCGAGGCGGACGCCGAGCGCTCGCGGCTGACCGGTCAGGGCGAGAAGCTGCACCGCTCCGCGCTCGCCGACGCCGTACGCATCGAGGGCGAGGCCGAGGCCGCCGCCATCGCCGCCCGGGGTTCGGCCGAGGCCGAGGCCATGCAGAAGAAGGCGGACGCCTTCGCGCAGTACGGCGACGCGGCCGTGCTCCAGATGCTCGTCGAGGTGCTCCCGCAGGTCGTCGCCAAGGCCTCCGAGCCGCTGAGCGCCATCGACAAGATGACCGTCATCTCCACGGACGGCGCCAGTCAGCTGTCGCGCACGGTCACGGACAACGTCGCCCAGGGCATGGAACTCCTCAGCTCCACCACCGGGGTCGACCTCGCCGCGCTGCTGCGGAACCTCAAGGGCGCGAACCCGAAGCCGGAGGTCCCCGCCCGCACCGACACCGCCACCGCCACCGCCGCCGCACCGAACGGCAGGATCGAGATCAGCGACTGACGCCTCGCGTCACCACCGTGTGCCCGGCCGGACGCGCACCGGCCGGGCACACGTGTGTACGGGCCCGGGAACCGGCCGGAAGGCGGCGGGACCCTCCGGATAAGGTAATGCGGAGCTAAAGAGATCACCAAGTACGTCGGGACGCACCGGACTCCTCGGGAGAAAGCCATGGGAACCCACCGCACCACACTGCCCGGAGTCGGCGTGCAGTACGACTACACCACCGAGTCGGGACAGCACATCTCCGTCGTCGTGCACCACGACGGGCGCCGGTTCATCGGCTTCTACGACCAGGACGATCCCGATTCCTGCAAACTCTCCGTGCCCCTGACTCCACAGGAGGCCACCGGTCTCGCGCACCTCATCGACGCGGCACCCATCGACGCCGTGCGGACCGAGGGCATCGACCTGGTCACCGAGCACATCCCGCTCGGGACGCGTTCCCCGTACGGCGGCCGGCTGCTCGGGGACACCCGGGCGCGGACCCGGACCGGGGCCTCCATCGTGGCGGTGCTGCGGACCCACAGCGCGCATCCGTCACCCGGGCCGGACTTCCGGCTCGCCATCGGGGACACGCTCGTCGCCGTCGGTACGAGGGAGGGCGTCGACACGCTCTCCGAGATCATTGCGGAGGGCTGACCGTGCATGACACGACCGCACTGCTGGTGGAGCTCGGCTCCGTCATCCTGGGACTGGGCATCATCGGGCGGTTCGCCGGCCGCGTGGGACTCTCGCCCATCCCGCTGTACCTGCTGGCCGGGCTCGCCTTCGGTGAGGGCGGGCTGCTGCCGCTGGGAGCGAGCGAGGAGTTCACCGCCGTGGGCGCCGAGATCGGCGTCATCCTGCTGCTGCTCCTGCTGGGCCTCGAATACAGCGCCTCCGAACTCGTCACCAGTCTGAAGACCCAGTACCCGTCCGGCGCCGTGGACTTCGTCCTCAACGCGACCCCGGGCGCCGTCGCGGCCCTGCTGCTGGGCTGGGGGCCGGTGGGTGCCGTGGCCCTGGCCGGAGTCACCTGGATCTCCTCGTCCGGGGTGATCGCCAAGGTCCTCGCGGACCTGGGCCGGCTCGGCAACCGGGAAACGCCCGTCGTCCTCGGGGTGCTGGTCATCGAGGACCTGTCGATGGCCGTCTACCTGCCACTGCTCACCGCGATGCTCGCGGGCGTCGGCTTCGCCGGGGGCAGCATCGCGCTGCTCGTCGCGCTCGGCACCGTCGGGTTCGTGCTCTACCTCGCGCTGCGGCACGGCCGGCTGATCAGCCGGGCCGTGTCCTCGGACAACCCGGAGATGCTGTTGCTCGTCGTGCTCGGGCTGACCGTCCTGGTCGCCGGCGTGGCCCAGCAGCTGCAGGTGTCGGCGGCCGTCGGCGCGTTCCTCGTCGGCATCGCGCTCTCCGGTGAGGTCGCCGAGGGCGCGCGCAAGCTGCTGACCCCGCTGCGGGACCTCTTCGCCGCCGTGTTCTTCGTGTTCTTCGGACTCTCCACCGATCCCGCGGAGATCCCGCCGGTGCTGCTGCCGGCCGCGCTGCTGGCCGTCGTCACCGTATTCACCAAGATCGCCACCGGCTGGTACGCGGCCCGGCGGGCCGGTATCGGACCCCGCGGGCGCTGGCGCGCGGGCGGCACGCTCGTCGCCCGCGGCGAGTTCTCCATCGTCATCGCCGGTCTGGCCGTGGCGACCGAGCCACGGATAGGGCCCATCGCCACCGCGTACGTCCTCATCCTCGTCATCGTCGGCCCGCTCACCGCACGCTGGACCCAGCCGGCGGTCGAGCTGATCCAGAAGTGGCGCGGCGGCGGAGACGGCCCGGCCGGCACGCCCGGCGCGGTCCCCGCCACGCGGCCGACGGCGGCCCCCCAGGAGGAGCTGGCCACCTCCGCGGACTGAGCGCCCGGGGCGCCGTCAGCCGTCGTGCGGGGCGGGGAGGTCGGGCGCCCAGCCCAGGGGGTAGGCGTCCGCGCCGCCCCCGGGCACGGCCGGCTCGCCGCCCGCCGCGGTGAACGCGGTGAGTGCCTCGATCAGCGCGGTGCACTGTTCCGGCGCGAGACGTTCGACGATGGCGGCGACTTCCCGGCGGCGGGCGGAGGTGACGTCCTCCACCAGACGGCACCCCTCGGGCGTCACCCGCAGCGAGGTCTCCCGGCGGTTGGCCGGGTTGACCTGCCGTTCCGCCAGACCGGCGGCGATCAGCCGGTCCACCATCCGCATCGCGGTGGACGGGTTCACGCCGAGCCGCTCGGCGAGCGACACCAGCTTGGCGTCCCCGTGCGTGGCCAGGACCACCAGCAGCCGGAACTGGGGCAGCGTCACCCGGTCCTCGACCGTCGCCAGCGAACGGGCGGACACCGCCACCAGCAGCCGCGACGCCGTGAGCACCGCGCGCGTCACCGCGTCGACGTCATCCCTGCCCGGGGCGGACGGTCGTTCCTCAGATGACTGTTCCTGCGCGGCCATGCCTCTTTGTACCGTGCGGGAGGGCCGTACTCGAACCAGGACGGGCCCCTTCGCGGGCCTGCGTGCTCAGCCCTTGCGCGCCAGGAGGTACGTCTCCCGGAACTGCCGGCGGTCGGCCGGCTGGGGCTCGCGGACCATCCGGGCCACCTCGGCCAGGCCGGCCGCGCGCAGCAGCGCTGCGAGGTGATCGGGCCACCACCGGTAGGCCGGCGCGACCGCGTGGTCGAAGACCTGCGTCGGGTGCGAGGGACCGTCACTGGCGGAGAAGCCGATCAGGAGGTGACCGCCGGGGGCCAGCACCCGATGGAACTGCGACAGGATGACGGGGAGCTCCGGCGGCGGTGTGTGGATGACGGACCACCGTGAGAGAACGCCGCCCAGCACGCCGTCGGCGATGTCCGGCGCGGCCATGTCGCCGGTGTCGAACCGCAGGTCCGGATGGGTGCGCCGAGCCGTTTCGATCATCGCGCGGGACGCGTCGATGCCGAACACGGAGAGTCCCAGCGTGTCCAGATGGGCGGCGACATGACCGGGCCCGCATCCCAGATCCGCGACCTGTCCGTTCCCGCTCTCGCGCACGAGCTCGGCGAAGGCGCTCAGCATCGCGCGGTCCAGAGGCCTGTCACGCAACTCGTCACCGAACAATTGCGCATAGGCGGGGGCGGCAGCGTCGTAGGCCTCGCGGGTGGCACTGAGGGCATCGTGTTCGACCATGCCCGCGAGAGTAGTTGCCTGCCCGGAAGCGGGCGGGAGAGTTGCACCGGCTCGCCCGCGGCCCCCACCGCTCCGGGAACACGCCTGGGCCGAAACGGTGTCGAACCGTCACCGAATCCCTGGCACAAGTCCATGACACCCACCTTTGGACTGTGCAACGTTTGCACAGTGATGTCTGAACCCGCACCTGCGCCCGAACCGGAGCGACCGCCCCTGCCGACCGGCCTGAGGCGCGTCGCCGCCCGGCTGCCCGTCCATATGTTCCGCGCGGGGCTCGGACCGTTGTTCCGGGGCCGCCTGCTGCTCCTCGTCCACACCGGGCGCGCCACGGGCCTTTCCAGGCGGACGGTGATCGAGGTCGTCGAGTCCGCGAGCGTGGACGGCCGGCAGAGCTGGACCGTCGCCTCCGGCTTCGGCCCCGCCGCCGACTGGTACCGCAACCTGCTCCGCACGCCGCACGCCACCGTGCAGGCCGGGCGCAGGTTCCACGCCGTGACGGCGCACTCCCTGCCGGCCGAGGAGGGCGGCGAGCTGATGGCGCGCTACGCCCCCCGCCACCCCCGGACCGCCCGCCGTCTCTCCGCCTTCATGGGGTTCACGGTCGACGGCGGCACGGAGGACTACCGGCGGGTCGGCGAGTCGATCCCGTTCGTCCGGCTCGTGGCGAGCACCGGGCCCGGCCGCTGAGCCCGTGCGGCCGGGCACGTCAGGCCCGCGCCGCCTCGGCCTCCTCCACCAGGTGGGGGCTGGGCGCGCCCCGGCGGTAGAGGATCACCGTGACCAGCAGGCCGAGGGCGAAGAAGCCCGCCGACCACCAGTACGCCGTGGAGTAGCTCTCCAGCTGGGCCTGGGCGACCGCGTCCGGTGTCGGCCTGCGGCCCACCAGGTAGTCCGTGGCGGCGCTGGTGGCCAACGTGTTGAGCAGCGCCGTGCCGATGGAACCGCCCACCTGCTGACTGGTGTTGACCATCGCCGAGGCCACCCCGGCGTCGCGCGCCCCCACTCCGGCGGTGGCCAGGTTCATCGCCGTGGCGAAGATCATGCCGAGCCCGAGGCCCAGGCAGAGCAACGGCGGCAGCACATGGGCGAGATAGCTGCTGCCCAGGTTCAGCGTGGTCAGCCACATCATGGCGGCCGCCGAGATGCCCATGCCGAGCGGCACGATCGGTTTGGCGCCGTACCGCGGGACGAGCGCATTGGTCGTCGTCACGGACGTCACGATCATGACGGCGACCATCGGCAGGAAGGCCAGACCGGTGGAGACCGGAGAGTAGGACAGGCTCTTCTGCAGGTAGTACGTGAGGAACAGGAACACGCCGAACATGCCGCCGCCGGAGATGAACATCGCGAGGAACGACGCCCCGCGGTCCCGGTCCAGCACCACCCGCATCGGCAGCAGCGGATGCTCCGCCCGGGTCTGCCACCACGCGAAGGCGGCGAGGAGCACCGCACCCGCCAGCAGGAACCCCCAGGTCTGCACCGAGCTCCACGGATGCATCTCGGCCTTGGAGAAGCCGAACACGATGCAGAAGAGTCCGGCGGAGACCAGCACGGTTCCGGGGATGTCGAGCTTCGGACGGTCGGCCGGCGCCCCGGCGGTGAGCAGACGTACCCCGCCGACGAAGGCGACGAGCGCGAACAGCAGGTTCACGTACAGGCACCAGCGCCAGTCCAGGTATTCGGTGAGCACCCCGCCGAGCAGCAGCCCCACCGCGCCGCCCGCACCCGCGATGGCGCCGTAGATCCCGAAGGCCTTCGCCCGTTCCTTGGGCACGGTGAACGTCGTGGTGAGGAGTGAGAGCGCGGCCGGGGCCAGGAGGGCACCGAACATCCCCTGCAACGCGCGGGCCAGCACCAGGATCTCGAAGCTCGGGGCGGCGCCGCCGATGGCCGAGGCGACCGCGAAGCCGACCAGACCGGTCAGGAACACCACCCGGCGGCCGACCAGGTCGGCGATGCGTCCGCCGAGCAGCAGCAGCGAGCCGAAGGCGAGGGCGTAGGCCGTCACGATCCACTGCCGGTTCCCGTCGCTGAAACCGAGGTCCTGCTGGGCGGAGGGCAGCGCGATGTTCACGATCGTCGCGTCGAGGACCACCATCAGCTGGGCCAGCCCGATCACGCCCAGCACCCACCACCGGTGGGAGGGTCCGCGCTCGGGGCCGGGAGCCGCCCGGGGCGCCGCCCCGGTGGCCACTCGTCCCCCCTGTCCGTCCTCGGCGGGCTCACCCGGCTGACGTGAATGACGGGCCATGGTGCGGATCTCCCTCACTGCACACGACACCAGAAATCCCCCCGGGTGATCACGCTAGGCGGAGCTCGGCATCCCCGCATGCGGGGAGAGCCGGCAGCACGTGATGCTGCCGGAACCCGGCAGTGGGGAGAGTGGGGAGACAGCGTCCGGTGCCCTCTGACGGGCAGTCCGGGGGTCAGATCTCCTTGGCCGGCCAGTCCAGCAGCCGGGCACCGATCACCGCGGTCTGGAGGGTGTAGCGGTGCATCGGGTCGGACGGGTCGGAACCGGTGAGCTGATGGATCCGCTCCAGCCGGTAGGTCAGCGCCCGCACGCTCAGCGCGAGGCGCCGGGCCGACTCGGCCGCGACACAGCCGGCGTCGAAGTACACGGAGAGCGTCTTCAGCAGCGGCTCCGCACCGCCCCGCGCCTGCTGGAGCGGTCCCAGCTCGCTGCGGACCAGATCGGCCATGGCCTGCCGGTCACGGGTGAGCACGGGGTAGACGAGCAGATCCGCCGCGTACAGCACGGGGTCGTCCAGCCCCATCCGGTCCGCCAGATCGAGCGCGTCCAGCGCCTCGTCGTACGACTGGACGACCCCGCCGGGCCCCCGGTGGGCCCGGCCGACCGCCACCCGGCCGCCGTCCGTCGCCGCGTGCGCCTGCTTGGCGAAGTACCGCAGGACATCGGGCTGACTGCCGGGCGCAATGCAGATCAGCCGGCCGTCCTTCGTCGTGAGCAGGATCTTGCGGCCGCTGAACCGGGCCAGCAGCGCCGACTCCACCTGCCGCGGGACGGCATCGGTCTCGGTGTACGCCTCCGGGCCCGCGGCCACCGCTACGGCGTGCGCCCGGGAGAGCCGCAGCCCGAACCGGGTGGCCCGCTCGGCGAGCCGGCCCAGGTCGCTGCGCCCGTACAGCAGATCGTCGATGAACTCCCGGCGGGCGGCCTCCTCCCGCCGGACGGTGAGGCGCTGGGCCCGCTCGAAGCCCTCGGCGAACGCGTCGACCGCCTGCTCCACCGCGGCCAGCACGCTCTCGGTGGACGCGGCGGTCGCGGCCGCCGTCGCTCCGGGGACGGCGGCGGGCCAGGTGGTCCGGGTCTCGGCCAGATGCATGCGGACGAGGGCGCGCAGCTGGTGTCCGGCCTCGGCGGCCTGCCTGCCGAGGGCGCGGCGGGTGTCGATCTCCTCCCGGGTGAGCCGACGGCCCGAGACGGCGACCTCGCCCAGGATCCGGGCGTAGTCCTCCAGAAAACTGTCGGGAATCACCGGTTCCGCCACCCGCCCCGCCCCCTCTGCCGAAACGTCACTGATATTTGCACAACGCATACGTGTGCATGCCGGTGCCCGGCATGGAGCGTGAAGAAAGTTTGCCGGATCCCGGCAATGCGGCCGACCAGCTGCAAATGACACGATCCTGTCAGCACCAACCGGGGGACCACGGGGGAAACACGGGGGTGCAGGGGGACGGGGGCGACCCGGCTGTCGCGGTGCCGTTGGGACGGCACCGCGGCTCCGGGTTCACCGCGGGACCCCGCGACACGCGCCGGCAGCGGGCAGGGGTGGACGATGCAGGAGTTCCTGATCGCGACGCAGTCCTTCCCCACGGTGCTCTTCTCCGCGGCCCTGGTGGTCGTCATCGCCTTCTGGCTGCTCGTCCTGGCCGGTGCGGCCGACCACCACTCCTTCGACGCGGACCTCGACACCGATCTCGCCGGGATCGGCGGTGTGCCCGTCACCGTCTCGGTCTCGGTGATGGTGGCCGCCGGCTGGTTCACGGCGCTGACCGGCTCGGTCCTGCTGCACCGCAGCGACGCCACCGGGACCGTCCGGGCCGCACTCGCCTTCGGCGTCCTGGCCGGCGCGCTGCCGGCCGCCTGGGCCGTGGCCCGGCTGCTGGTGCCCCACCTCCGCCGCTTCTTCGCGGACCGGCCCCCTCCATCGCGCCCGGGCGGCCTGGACCGGGTCGGCACGATCCGTACCGGCTCGGTCGGTACGGACTCCGGCCGGGCCGAGGTCGTCGCGGCCGAGGGATCCACCGCGGTCGTCCAGGTGCACCGGCCCGCCCCGGCCGACGGGACACCGTCGGCGGGGAGTGCCGGGCCGCTGTACGCGTACGACGACACGGGTGAGTTCTTCCGGGTCGCCCCGTACGACCGTGCGCTCGACCCGGGACCGCCACCGGCCCTGCCGCGTCCTCGGCACCGTCCACCGCCCCGCCACCCCGCCTGATCCGGGCGCACGCCCGAGCCCCCACCACGCACCGCCCCGGGCTGCCCGGGCCTGCGCACACCTCTGGCGCCCCGTTCCGGATCGCGGCCGTCGCATCGGCGATCGGCCGGGCGGCGGGCCCCCGTCATCTGCTCACGCGGCCGCGGCCGTGTCCCCTCGGAAACCCACCAGGACACCCGGGAACCACTGACCGTACCGATCACGAGAAGGGAGCAGGGCATGCTGGGACATGTGCCTCCTCTTCCCCAGCAGCCCCAACGCTCCCCGTTCTCCGGCCACATGGTCGTCTGCGGCGACGACGCCCTCGCCCAGCGGCTCGCCGTGGAACTGCGTTACGTCTACGGGGAGCGGGTCACCCTGGTCCTGCCGACGGAGCCGGGCGCGGCCGGACCGGAGCTGCCGCTGAGCGGACGCGGGCGGGCGGCCGCCCTGTTCGGCAGGATGTCGTCGGCGATGAGCCGGAACGGCGGCCTGACCCACGGCAGCGCCGGGGACGGGGACACCAATGCGGGGGTGGACGCGATCCGCATCCTCCAGACGGCGGAGCCCTCCGACGAGTCCCTCGAAGAGGCGGGCATCGGCTCGGCCTCCGCGGTGGCCCTCGTCTACGACGACGACGAACGCAACATCCGCGCCGCGCTGACCGCCCGCCGGCTCAACCCCCGTGTCCGGCTGGTGATCCGGCTCTACAACCGCAAGCTGGGCCAGCACCTGGAGACCCTGCTCGACCAGGCGGCCGCCGTCGCCTCGCCCGGTCTCGACCCTGCCACGCTGGACGCCTCCACCACCGTCCTGTCCGATGCCGACACCGCCGCCCCCTCCCTCGCGGCCACCGCGCTCGCCGGATCCACCAAGGTGATCCGCGCGGAGGGCCTTTTCCTGCGGGCGGCCGAACGCCCGCCGCCCCGGGACGGCCGGGCCGCCGACCCGGGCCTGTGCACCCTGGCCCTGCTCTCCTCCACCACGCACGACCCGGCCGGCACCGAGGGCTCCGACAGCAGCGGCGCCGAAGGCCCCCAACTCCTGCCCGACCCCGCGCAGGTCGCCGCCGCGGCCGGGCGCGGAACGGTGGTCCTGGAGGCCGTCACCCAGTCCGGCCCGGCCGCCCCGAAGGCCCGGATGAGCGGCCGGAGCGCACCGCTGAGCCAGTTCTTCTCACGTCGGCTGCGCTGGTCGGCGCTGGGCGTGGGACTCGCCGTCCTGGGCCTCGCGGTGGCGTCCTCGCTCACCACCGGCGACCATCCCCTGCACGCCGCCTACCTCACCCTGCTCGACCTGTTCGCGATGGGTGACCCGGCCATCGGCGACCCCACCGCCCGGCAGGTCATCCAGCTCCTCTCCGGCATCGCCGGGCTGATGCTCCTGCCCCTGCTGGTCGCGGGCGTGCTGGAGGCCTTCGGTTCGCTGCGTTCGGCGTCGTCGCTGCGCCGCCCTCCGCGGGGGCTGTCCGGGCACGTGGTGCTCCTCGGCCTCGGAAAGATCGGTACCCGCGTCCTGGTGCACCTGCGGGAACTGGGCATCCCCGTGGTCTGCGTCGAGGACGACCCGGACGCCCGTGGCATCCCGGTGGCGCGGCGGCTGCACGTGCCCGTGGTTCTCGGGGACGTCACACAGGAGGGCGTGCTGGAGGCCGCCAAGATCGGTCGCTCGCGCGGTCTGCTCGCCCTGACCAGCGTCGACACCACGAACCTGGAGGCCGCGCTGTATGCCCGCTCCCTCAAGCCGGATCTGCGGGTGACGCTTCGCCTCTTCGACGACGAGTTCGCCACCGCCGTCTACCGCACACTGCGCACCGCCCACCCGCAGGCGCTGACCCGCTCCCGTTCGGTGTCCCATCTGGCCGGGCCCTCGTTCGCCGTCGCCATGATGGGGCGGCAGATCCTCGGGGCGGTGCCGGTCGAGCGGAAGGTGATGCTCTTCGCCGCGGTCGAGGTGGCCGGGCACCCGCAACTGGAGGGCCGGACGGTGGAGCAGGCGTTCCGGGCCGGTTCCTGGCGGATCCTGGGCCTGGACGTGGCCCCGCCCGCCGACCGCGGGCCCAGCCCGGCCGCTCCCGCCCCGCCCCCTCGGGCCCCAGGGGCCGACCCGTCGGGCGACCGTCCGGGCGGACTCGTGTGGAACCTCCATCCCGGCTACGTCCTCCGGCCCACCGACCGGGTGGTGATCGCGGCCACCCGCCGGGGCCTGGCGGAACTGCTGGGCAGGCAGGGTTCGTTGACTCGGCGCTGAGGCGGGGCGCCCGCCGGCGCAGACGCCCGTCGCCTCCCGCACCGCTGCCGGCGCCGCGTCGGCGACGGCGCGTTCGTCGCACGCGATGCGCCGCTCGGCGTTCCTCCGTCAGGCGTTGGACCAGCTACGCCGGCAGAGCACGAGCCGGTACCCGTCCGGATCCTCGACGGTGACGCCCCACTCGTTCCAGTACGGATTGGGCGAGGGCACCCGCGTGCCGCCATGGGCCACGAGCCGTTCCACCAGTTCCTCCGGTACGGGCTCGTCCAGATACACGACGAGCAGGTCCTCGTCGGTGGGGCGGGGGTCCACCGGATGGTCGCCGCCGTGCACGAGCTCCAGATGCCAGGAGGCGTCCGGGTGCCCCACCATGAGCAGGTCGTGCTCGCCGGGCTCCCCGCCCCCCTCGGTGCGGAACAGGACCGTCAGCCCGAGTCCCGCCACCCAGAACCGCTCGGCGGCCGCGAGATCCCGTGACGGCCGGGCCATGCGGATGTGGGCGTGACCGTTGAACAGCACGGAGTTCCTCCCTGTCGTCGGCCCGCTCGGCAGCGCGCCGGACCCCGGAGCGTAGGCGTTCGGCGCGGATGCCGCATCGGCCGATGGTCGTGGTCCTGCGGCCCCGGGCACGGTCGGCGCCGCCCCCTGCCCCTGCTTCTTCGCGTGCTCGGGGACGGCCCCGCTCGGCGCTCCGGCCCCGTTCATGCCTGCCTCCGGCCGCCCGGACCCGGGCGGCCGCCGTGTCCGTCCGGCGTGCGCAGCGGGCTCGGCGGTGATGGCTGGTGTCCGGCGCGGAACGGATGCGGACAGGCGGAATAGGGAGGTGGGGTGCTCCGTTGTAGGGTGTGTTCAGATAGTTCAACGTTCAACCATAATGTTCGACACGGATCGACCTCTGGAGGCGGGCGCCATGCAGTTCGGGATCTTCACCGTCGGGGACATCACCACCGACCCCACGACCGGCACGACACCGAGCGAGCACGAGCGGATCAAGGCCACCGTCGCCATCGCGCGGAAGGCCGAGGAGGTCGGGCTCGACGTGTTCGCGACCGGGGAGCACCACAACCCCCCGTTCGTCCCGTCCTCGCCGACGACCACCCTCGGCTACATCGCCGCCCGCACCGAGCGCATCATCCTGTCCACCTCGACGACCCTGATCACCACCAACGACCCGGTGAAGATCGCCGAGGACTACGCCACGCTCCAGCACCTCGCCGACGGCCGCGTCGACCTGATGATGGGCCGCGGCAACACCGGACCTGTCTACCCCTGGTTCGGCAAGGACATCCGCCAGGGCATCCCGCTCGCCATCGAGAACTACGCCCTCCTGCACAAGCTGTGGCGCGAGGACGTCGTGGACTGGGAGGGGAAGTTCCGCACACCGCTGCAGTCCTTCACCGCGACCCCGCGCCCGCTGGACGGCGTCCCGCCGTTCGTCTGGCACGGCTCGATCCGCTCCCCGGAGATCGCCGAGCAGGCCGCGTACTACGGCGACGGCTTCTTCCACAACAACATCTTCTGGCCCATCGAGCACACGAAGAAGATGGTGAACCTCTACCGGCAGCGCTACGCCCACTACGGCCACGGCACCGCCGAGCAGGCCATCGTCGGCCTCGGCGGCCAGGTGTTCATGCGCAGGAACTCGCAGGACGCGGTACGGGAGTTCCGTCCGTACTTCGACAACGCACCGGTCTACGGGCACGGTCCGTCGATGGAGGACTTCACCCAGCAGACGCCGCTCACCGTGGGGTCCCCGCAGGAGGTCATCGAGCGGACGCTGTCCTTCCGGGACGCCGTCGGTGACTACCAGCGCCAGCTGTTCCTGATGGACCACGCCGGGCTCCCGCTGAAGACGGTGCTGGAGCAGCTCGACATCCTCGGCGAGGAGGTCGTCCCCGTGCTGCGCAAGGAGTTCGCCAACCTGCGGCCCGCCGGGGTGCCCGAGTCCGCGCCCCTGCACCCGGCCGTCGTCGCGGCCGCCGCCACCGTCACGAAGGAGAGCTGACCGTGTTCGCCACCGAACCGCTGAGGATCGTCGCCGTCTCGGCCGGCCTGAGCAGCCCCTCGTCGACCAGGCTGCTGGCCGACCGGCTGGCCGCGGCCACCCGGGAGCGGCTGGAGACCGAGCAGGACCGCCCGGTCCAGGTACGGGTGATCGAACTGCGCGACCTGGCCCTCGACATCGCCGGGAACCTGGTGTCCGGATTCCCGTCCGCCACCCTGGAGGAGGCCATCGGCGCGGTGACGGGGGCCGACGGGCTGATCGCCGTCACGCCGGTCTTCACCGCCTCGTACAGCGGCCTGTTCAAGTCGTTCTTCGACCTGGTCGAGAACACCGCGCTGACCGGCAAGCCCGTCGTCGTCGCGGCGACCGGCGGCACCGCACGGCACTCGCTGGTGCTGGAGCACGCGATGCGCCCGCTCTTCGCCTATCTGCGGGCCGTCACGCTGCCGACGTCGGTGTACGCGGCGTCGGAGGACTGGGGCTCGTCGGGCGACGAGTACACCGAGGGCCTGCCGGCCCGGATCCGTCGCGCGGGCGGCGAGCTCGCGCAGGCGGTCACGGGCGGCCGGGCGGTCTCCGGAGCCAGCAGAACCCTCGGACTGGACGACGAGGTGGTCCCCTTCGAGCGGCAGCTGGCCGACCTTCGGCTGAACTGACCGGCCCGAAGGATGTGCTTTCGTCCGGTTTGACTACAGTTGCGCGAGGAGGTGCGTGGTGCGGGTATCCGTCACCACGCACCCGTGCGACGCAACGGAACCGAGCTGGAGGCAGATATGGGCAGGATCGTGGTGGGCGTTGACGGCTCCGAGTCGTCGATCAAGGCACTGCACTGGGCCGTACGCCAGGCGGAGCTGACCGGTGACACGGTGGAGGCCGTCAACAGCTGGGAGTACCCCTCGACCAGCTGGGCGTCCATGATGCCGGGCATGCCGGAGGACTTCGATCCGCAGGCCGTGGCCACCGTGTCGCTCACCGAGGCGCTGGAGGAGGCCCTCGGTGCACAGGGTGCCGCCGCGGTCAGCAAGGTCGTGGTGATCGGCAACCCCGCTCAGGCCCTGCTCGACCGGGCCGCGGGCGCGAGTCATCTGGTCGTGGGCGCGCGCGGCTACAGCGGCTTCAAGGCCACCCTGCTCGGCTCGGTCAGTCTGCACGTCACCCAGCACGCATCGTGCCCGGTGACCGTGGTCCGCGGCTGACGACGGCCCCGTACACCGGTACGGGCCCGCGCATCCGAGGCGCGGGCCCGTACCGGCACAAGCCGCGGCGGGCTCAGTCCTCCCGCGTGTAGAAGAAGTAGAACGCGGCGAGCAGCGTGCCCGCCCCGATCAGCAGTCCCAGCACCGATGCGGCCAGCACGCTCTTGCCGGAGAGGCTGTAGAGGAAGCCGATCGAGCCGCCGGACAGCGCACCGTACGCGGCCGCCCTCAGCCCGACCGGCAGGTGCTTCTGCACCCGGCCCAGACCGAAACAGAGAGCCGCGAGCACGGCGCCGGAGACCAGTCCGAGCGCGAGCTGCGTGCCGGTGAGCACACCGCCGCCTCGGACGATGGACGTCGCGTACCAGCCGAGGATCACACCGAGC
The DNA here is from genome assembly GCF_040630635.1 of Streptomyces sp. NPDC005761. Lineage (NCBI taxonomy): Bacteria > Bacillati > Actinomycetota > Actinomycetes > Kitasatosporales > Streptomycetaceae > Streptomyces > Streptomyces sp. NPDC005761. The sequence goes on from NZ_JBEXXX010000012.1 coordinate 145,345, forward strand.
GTCACGGGAACGGCCCAGCTGAGCGCGGAGTGGTGCTGGGCACGCGCGCGCGTGCCGCGTGCCTGCACCGAAGCGTGTGCGGCCATGGCAGGAAGCTCCTTCCGTCGCCCCCGCTTTCCTCAAGGGCACACCCGGCCGGGCCCCCCGGCAACTCGGATGGCCCACGGCCCGGGGCGCGGTCTCACCATCCGCGGTTCCCTGGTGAGGTGCGGACCTACTTCTCGGCGGCTCTCTCGGTGGCATTCCTGGTGCTGCTCGCCGTCCTGGTGCCGCTGAGCGCGTTGTCCGCCTGGGTCGACCTGGAGATCGACGACACCGACCGTTACGTGGCCGCGGTGGCGCCGCTCGCCTCCGACACCGATGTGCAGAACACCGTCGCCGACCTGATCACGGACGAGGCGATGAAGCAGATCGACGTCGGCCCGCTCCAGGGGACCGTCCGCGAATTCCTCCACCAGGCCGTGCGGTCCTTCACCACCACCGACGCCTTCCAGGCCGCCTGGAACGCCGCCAACCGCACGGCCCACGAAGCCGTCACGGCGGCCCTGGACGGGGAGAGCGGCGAGAGCGTCACCATCGATCTGGCGCCCGTGACGGAGAAGGTGAAGCAGAACCTGGTGGACAACGGGGTGCCGTTCGCCGACCAGATCCCCGCCCAGCACACCGACATCCAGATCGTCTCCGCCGACCGCGCCGACCAGATGCGCCAGAGCTTCCGGTGGCTGCGGGCCGCCAGTGTGTGGCCCGCGGTCGGCACGCTCGTGTTCGCACTGCTCGCCGTCCTCCTGGCCTGGGTGCGCGGCGGGCCCGGCCGCCGCGGCTCGACTCTCGCCGCGCTCGCCGCCACCGCCGTCGCCGGGGCCGGTTTCGCGCTCGGCGCGCTGGTGCTGCGCGGGGCGATCGCGCTGGCACGCAACCGGGTGCTGGCCGAGGTGCCCGGCAGTGACACCGACGGAGCGGCGGCGGTCTACGACGCGCTGACCGCCTCGCTGCGCACCACCGTGTGGATCGTCTTCGGTACGGGCCTGGCGGTGGCCGTGTGCGCGGTGGCGGCACGGATCTGGGCCCAGCGGGTGCTGCCGGCGCCGTCCGGGGCATGAGGGGGGCCTCCGCCCCGAGGAACGCCTCGCTCTGCGCGGCCGCCCTCCTCCTCGCCGGGGTGAGTCTCGTGATCGGCTTCCGCGCCGCCGGCTCCGACGGCACCACGCCCGTCCCGCAGGCCCTGGCCTTCCTGCCCTGGCTCCTGGTGCCCGGCGCGGCCGGTCTCGGACTGGCCGCGCTGGCCCGGTGGCGCGGGGGCCTGGTGTGGGCAGCGGTGGTGCTCGCGGTGACCGTGTGGTTCGTGCGGCCGTACGGCCCCGGCACCACGGGCGCCCGCGGTCCGGTGGTGGCCCGGCTGGATGTCCTGACCTCCAACGTGGAGTTCGGGAACGCGACGGACGCGCTGATCGCGACGGTCCACCGCGAGAGGCCCGATGTGGTCTTCGTCCAGGAGTGCGACCCCGCGTGCGCGGACAAGCTCGCCGCCCACGTCCCGGCCGCCTCGTACCCGTACCGCGACGTCGTACGGCTCGACGGTTCGCACGGCTCCGCGATCCTCAGCAGGTTCCCGCTGCGCCCGGCGGGCCGGATCGACGGCACGATGGCGATGCCCGGGCCGGTCGCGGTCGTGGCCGGCCGGGACGTACGGCTCCAGCTCGCGCACCCCATGCCGCCGGTCCCGGGCGGGGTCGCCCTCTGGCGCCGGGAACTCGGCCGGATCCGCGACCTCGCCGCCTCCGTCCGGGCACGGCCCGCCGTCGTGGCGGGCGACTTCAACGCCTCCCAGGACCACGCCGCCTTCCGGGCCGTCCTGGACGCCGGCGACCTCCACGACAGCGCCCGCCTCGCCGGCTCCTCCCGTACGTATTCCTGGCCCGCCGACCGTGCCTCACCCCTACGCACCCAGATCGACCATGTGCTGGTCAGCGAGGAGTTCTCGGTCCGCTCGGCCCGCTTCCTGCGCCTGGCCGCCACCGACCACCGCGCGCTGCTCGTCGGCCTCGAACTGCACGACGGCCCCTGACGTCCCGGTCCCTCCGTGCCGACGTGCGGGCGCCGTCGGGCCGGGGAAGAGTGGATGGGGTGACTGCCGGGGGCTACTGGGAGGTCTGCGTATGCGAGCCGTCGCCGTCAGCACGTTCCGGGCCGGTCCCTCTCTGGTCGTCGTCCCCAAGCCGGAACCGGGGACCGGCGAGGTCCGGGTGCGGATCGAGTACGCCTCACTCAACCCGCACGACCGTCAGCTCGCGTACGACGGCGCCCCGGACGCGCCCCTCGCCCACCCGGTGGTCGTCGGAGTGGACTACGCGGGCCGGGTGGACATGATCGGCAGCGGCGACAACCGCTTCCGGGTCGGCGACCACGTCTTCGGCCGGGCCGGCGGTCCTGCGGACGGGGCGGGGACGTACTGCGACTACGTCTGCGTACCGCAGGATTCCGCCATCGCCCTCGTCCCGCGCGGGCTGGACGCCCGGATCGCGGCCGCGCTGCCCTCCGCCGGGATGGCCGCCGCGCAGATCCTGGAGGCGGTGTCGCTGCGGGGCCACGAGAGCCTGCTGGTCGTCGGCGCGGCGGGCGGCGTAGGCAGCTGCCTGACCCAGCTCGCCAAAGCCCGGGACGTACGCGTGATCGCCGCGGTGCGCGGCGACGAGAGGTCCAGGATGGGGTCGTTGGGCGCCGCCGTCACGATCGACGTCACGGACGGCCCGGCTGCCGACGCGATACGTGCGGCCTGCCCGGACGGTGTCGACGCGCTGGCCGACCTGGCCTCCGCGACCCCCGGCGCCTTCGCCGAGCACGCCGCGACCCTCCGGCCGGGCGGCATCGCGCTCTCCACCCTCGGCGTCGCGGCCGGGGCGGAGCTCCCGGCGACGGTGCGGGGCGTCGACTTCCGGCTCGACCCGAGCCCGGTCCTGCTGGACGTGCTGGCCGCAGGCGCCGCGGACGGGATCCTGCGTGTCCCCATCGACATCGAACTCCCCCTGGAGAAGGCCCCGCAGGCCCTGGCCCGCGACCGGGCCGGCGGGGCGCGCGGAAAGACCGTCATCGTGCTGAAGGAGCACGGGCACTGCTGAAACCGTTGAATCCGTTGCGGCTGAGAGGACGACGTCATGGACGACCAGGAACGGGACATCATCGGCGGCATCGACGGTCTCGTCGCGGAGGAACGCGCCCTGCGTGACCGCAACGGGCGGGAACCCGGCCTGTCCCCCGAGGAAAGGGCCCGACTGCGTACGGTGGAGGTCCGTCTCGACCAGTGCTGGGACCTGCTGCGGCAGCGCCGAGCACTGGACGAGTACGGCGAGGACCCGTCACAGGCCCGGGTCCGCCCGGCCGACCAGGTCGAGGGCTATCGCAGCTGACCGCTGCTGGGAGGGGACGCAGTGACCGGCAGCAGGGCCGACGGAGCCGGCCACTCCTCCACCGCGGCGCAGCGCCGCGGAACGCCGCCCGTCTGGCTGCGCTACGGCCTGCGCCCCCTGCCCACGCCGGTCCCCTGGGCCGCCGTCGCCCGCGCGAGTGTCGCCCTGGCCGCACCGCTCGCCGCCGGATTCGCCGCCGACCGGCCGATGTACGGGGCGCTGGCCTCCATGGGCGCGCTCTCCGGTGTCATCGGCGACACCGCCGACGCGTACCGGATGCGCATCCTCAACATCGCCGTGCCGCAACTGTTCGGCGCTCTCGGCATCATGCTCGGCACGTTCGTGTACGGGACCGGCTGGGCGGCCGTCGCCGTGCTCACGGTCGTCGGCCTCGCCTCCGGGATGATGTCGTCGATCGGTGCCGTCGCCTCCGTGTCGGGCCTGCTGCTCCTGCTCAACTCCGTGGTGGGCGCCGGACTCCCGATGCCCGACCCCTGGTGGGTGGCGCCGCTGCTGCTGACGCTGGGCGGTCTGTTCGTCCTCGTCCTGACCCTGCTGGCCTGGCCGTTGCGCCGGAAGCTCCCGGAACGCGTCGCGGTCGCGGACACCTATCTCGCGGTCGCCGATCTGCTCGCCGCCGCCGGTACACAGGCGTACGAGGAGAAGCGGCAGGCCGTCACCGAGTCCCTCAACGCCTCCTACGACCTGGTCCTCGCCCGCCGCGCCCGCTACCACGGCCGCAGCGGCACCATGGTGCGGATGCTCTCCCAGCTCAACGTGGTGATCCCGCTGGTCGAGGCGGCGCCCGCGGTGCACGTACGAGGGTTCCTGCTGCCCGACGAGATCCCGGCGGCGGTCCGGGCACTGGCCGAGGACATCGAGGAGAGCCGCACCGGCGGCGACGGACCCGGCCTGCCGGCACCCGACTCACCCGCCACCCGGGCGGTCGACGGCGCCCTGCGCCATGCCGCCGCCGTCGTGCACAAGGCCGACCCCGACCCGTACAACGTCGACGACCGGCTCGGCAGGCCCGCGGCCCTCGGGGTCCGCGTCCGGCGCGCCACCCGCAACGTCCTGCTCTCCGGGCCTTCCTGGCGGTACGGGCTGCGCCTCGCGCTCTGCATCGGGCTGGCCCAGGCGCTGACCTCGCTGATCGACGTGCCGCGCTCCTACTGGGTGGCGCTGACCGTCACCTTCGTCCTCAAGCCCGACTTCGGCTCGGTGTTCTCGCGTGCCGTGCTGCGTTCCGTGGGTACGGCCGCGGGCCTCGTGATCGCGGCGCCGGTGCTGGCGGAGGTGCCGGTCGGATGGTGGGACGTGCCGGTGATGATGGTGCTCGCCGCGCTGATCCCGGCCCTGACAGCGAAGGGGTACGCCTTCCAGACCGCGGCCGTCACCCCGGTCATCCTGCTGCTGTCGGACCTGCTGAACCACCAGGGCGTGCACCTGGTCTGGCCGCGCTTCCTGGACAGCCTGATCGGCTGCGGCATCGTGCTGGTGGCCGGATATCTGCTGTGGCCGGAGAGCTGGCACACCCGGATCGGCCGCCGCCTGGCCGACGCGGTCGCGGACATCGCGGACTACGTGGGGGTGGCGTTCGAGCCGGACGGCGACGGTGACGGGGCCGAGCGGGTCCGCGCCCGCCGCCGCATCTACCGCGATCTGTCGTCGGTGCGCTCCGAGTTCCAGCGCGCGCTGACCGAACCGCCGCCCACCGGCAGGCGCGCCGCCGCGTGGTGGCCGCTGGTCGTGGCCGTGGAACGCATCGTGGACGCCACCACGGCGGCCCGTGTCCGCGTCGACCACGGGGCCCCGGAACCGGAACCGGCCGAGGTCGCCGCGGTCCGGGCCCAGCTCCGCGAACTGGCCGAGGGAATGAGGGCGAGCGAGGTCCTGGTGGCGGTACGCACCGAACTCCCCGGGGACGAGGAGGGCGTCCTGGCGCCGCTGCGCCAGGAGGTGGCGGCAGCCCGGGCCATCGCCTCGCCCGAGCCGTAGAGCCGCAAAGCCGTCCGCCCGTGGGGCCGAGCGGTATCACGCCGTGGGCCGAGGGGTCTGTCGCCGTGGGGCCGTGGGCCGAGGGATCTGTCGCCGTCGGGCCCGGTCCGGCCGCACGCCCTCGCGCGCCGCGCCCGTCACTCCGTGGCGTCGGGACCCGCGCCCCGCAGGCGGTCCATCTCGCGCCGGTCCCGCTTCGTCGGCCGCCCCGCGCCCCGGTCCCGTACCGGAACCTGGATCGCGGCCTCGCGCGGCGGCGGGGGCGGGCTGTTGTCGACGAAACACTCCGCCGCCACCGGCGGGCCCACCCGCTTCTTCACGATCTTCGACACGACCACGACCCGGTCCCGGCCCGCGTGCCGCAGCCGCACCTCGTCGCCGACGCGCAGGGCCTGGGCCGGCTTGGCCCGTTCGCCGGCGACCTTCACATGACCCGCGCGGCAGGCGGCAGCAGCCTGCGCGCGGGTCTTCGTGAGCCGGACCGACCAGATCCAGACATCGACCCGAACGCTGCCTGCCGCCTGCGGCGCCTCACCGGAAACCATGGGTCCGACTGTAGTGCGGCGGACCGTGATGCGGCGGACCGTGATGCGGCGGACGCCGACGGGGTCAGCCGAAGTCGCTGATCACCTCGGACATGTTGTAGCTGTACACCTCCCGCTTGCACGCCCCGCACTTGCTCGGCGCGTGCTCGCTCAGCGACCAGAGCTGCGGCGGGAAGCCGTCACCTCGCCCGTGGGCGAGGTAGAGGTCCTCGGGGCCGAACGCCGACTGCAGCGTCTTCGCGTTGCCGACGAGCCGGCTCGTTCCGTCGACCGTGCCCGGGGTGGCCTGGAGCAGTCGGCCGTTGTCGTAGGCGTTGCTGCGGTGGAAGTACCACTTGCCCTCGTACCGCATCGCACCCTGCATCTTGTGCCACAGGTCCTCGTTGCCGAACGTGGCCCCGGTGGGCAGTCCGTAGGCCTCGTCGGCACCGGCGGCCGTCCCGGACGCGCCCTCGACCGCGGCGGTCAGCGCGCTCATCGGATAGGTGCCGACCCGCCCGGGGCTGCTGCCCCCGTTGTTCGTGTTGCAGTACTCGCCGAGGATCATGTGGTCGGTCCCGGTGCGGTCCAGCGAGATGTACGACGCCTTCGGCCGGCCGGTCGCGTAGCACTGGTTCCCGCTGGTCGTGCCGCTGTTCTTCGCCGTGCTGAACTTCAGCGTGGCGACCTGCGGCATGACGTAGCGGTAGCCGTATCCGTACCAGACGTTGCTCTGCCGCCCGATCCGCTTCTTGTCCTGGACGTCGCTGACCAGTCCGTCCGGCGTCGGGTCGTTGACGGCCGCGTCGTTGTCCGGGTTGAGGTCCATGATCTTGCGGAGGTCGAAGACCCGCATGCCGTTGGCGGTGTCGGCGACGTACAGGTAGTTGCCGTACCAGACCATGCCGCCCGCGTGGATGCCGTTCTGCGCGGCGCAGCCCGTGACGACGACCGGGTTGCACCGGCCCTCACGGGCGTGGAGGGCGTCGAAGGAGATGTGGTCCATGGAGTTCATGTACGGCCACACCAGGAGCACATGGCGGTACATCTTGGTCGCCTGGTTGAAGAAGGTGACCCGGATGCCCTTCTCGTTGCACGCGTCCGACGCGGAACTCTCCAGACAGTCGTCGCGCCCCGCGATGTAGTCGCTGCGGCCCGGGTTCACCGCGTCGTAGCCGCCCACCGCGATCGGCTCGGCGTTCGACGTACCCCAGTCCTCGTCCTCCTGGGCGTCCGAGACACCCGAGATGGCCTGCGGCACCCACTCCGAGGAGGTGGCGTCGTCGTCCTTCCAGCAGACGCGGTGGCTGACGGTCAGGTCGGGGCCGTAGATGCCGGCGGTGCCGCAGTCGGCGGCCGGCCGGTTGGCCTGGTCCAGCAGTTCCGTGAGGCCCTGCTTGGGCAGTCCCGCGTCCAGCTTCGTGACGAGCCCGGACAGGTCCGTGCCCTTGACCAGCCTGAAGTCGGCCGGGCGGCCCGGCACCGGGGCGGCCGCCGCGGCACTCCTGCTCGCGCCGGCCGTCGCGGTCCCGGCCAAGTCGTCCTGTTCGCCCTCGGGTTCGTCCTCGAAGCCGTCGTCCGGCATGCCCTCGTGGTCCGGTACGGGGTCGTCCGCGACCGGGACCGACGCCGGTCCGGCCGCGGGGACGGCGCTCGCTCCGGCAACGGGCGCGAGGCCGGAAAGCATCGCCCCGGCCGCCACCGCACAGGCCGCAAGACGTATGCGGCGGGATGGGTTCCTCATATGAGAGCCCTTCTTGTCACACCTGCGAATAACGGAAACGGTGCCCCTGACTGTTTGTCAGGCGCACCGGCCGCACACGCTAGCAACACGAAGGGGCACCTCGGAGGCTTATGTGAACGACTTACCGTCGACATCCATGAGGTCCGCACAGTCCGGTCACAGGACTCGGTACGGGATCGGTTGCAGCTCAGTTGCCCCACGGGCGGGCCGCACCGACGAAGGGCCGGATCCGGCCGCTAACCTTACGTATCCGCCCTGGCCAGGGATCATTTCCCGCAGTACGGACATACATCGCACCCAACTCACGCGAAAGGCCTCGCCCATGGGCATTCGGAGCTTGCTGCGCAAGGTGTTCGGCCGTGACCGCACGGAGCAGGACGAGCCGACCACGGCCACGGTCCCGGCCCAGGGCGAGCGCACCCTGGCCCCCGAGTCGGAGTCGGTGACGGTGGACGAGCCGGCGGCCGAGCCCGCCCCGGCCGTCAAGGTGTCGGTGCCGGCCCCGGCCTCTTCGGAGTCGGCCCCGACCAGCCGCTCCCGGTCCACGAAGGACGAGAGCGGAGCGGCGGCGGACCTGGTGGCCGCCGCCTTCGACAAGGCCGCCGCGCCCACCCCCAAGACCACTCCCACGGTTCCGTCACAGGGGTCGTCCCGAACGAAGGCCGCGGAGGCCGAGAAGGCCGAGAAGGCCGAGAAGCCGACGGAGGCTGTCGCGCCGGCGGAGGCCGAAAAGGCCGAGAAGCCGGCGAAGGCTGTCGCGCCGGCGGAGGCCGAAAAGGCCGAGAAGCCGGCGAAGGCTGTCGCGCCGGCGGCGTCGCCTGCTCCGGAGGTCGAAGCGGAGCCCGTGGCCGAGCCCGAGGCCGTGGTTCCGGAGCCCGTGGCCGAACCCGGGACCGTGAGCCCGGAGCCCGTGGAGACGCCCGCCGAGGCCCCTGCCGCAGCAGCCGCACCCGAGCCGGTCGCCGCAGCGGTCGCCGAGCCCGAGCCGGTCGTCGCCGAGCCCGAACCGGTCGCCGCCACGGTCGCCGAGCCCGAGCCGGTCGCCGCTGCCGCCGCGGTCGCCGAGCCCGAGCCGATCACCATCGAGATGGACCCGGAGCCCGCACCGGAACCGGCGTCCGAGCCCGTGGCCGAGGCGGCCCCCGCCCCCGCCGGCAAGCCCGCGCTCACTCTCGCCAAGGTCAAGTCCCGCGCGCCCGAGCTCGTGGGGCCGTACAAGGCCGCCCAGGCCGGGCTGAAGGCGCACGGGCTCACCGGTCTGCGCGCCACCGTCTATCTGGTCCTGGACCGCTCCGGCTCCATGCGGCCGTTCTACAAGGACGGCAGCGCCCAGCACCTGGGCGACCGCACGCTCGCTCTCGCCGCACACCTCGACGAGAGCGCCACCGTCCAGGTGGTCTTCTTCTCGACCGACATCGACGGCACCGGCACGGTCGGACTGGACGGTCATGAGGGCCGCATCGACGAGTTGAACGCGGGTCTCGGACGGCTCGGCCGGACGAACTACCACCGCGCCGTCGAGGAGGTCGTCGCGCACTACGAGAAGTCCGGGACCACCGGACCGGCGCTGGTGATCTTCCAGACGGACGGTCCGCCGGACGTCAAGCAGGCCGCCCGCCAGGCGCTGACGGACGCGGCACGGCTGCCGCTGTTCTTCCAGTTCGTCGCGTTCGGCGACGAGGACGCGAAGGGCTTCGACTTCCTGCGGAAACTGGACGCCCCGAACGCCGGCTTCTTCCACGCGGGCCCCGCCCCTCGCGAGGTCGCGGACGCCGTCTTCTACCGCGAGGCGCTCGCCGCGCTGCCCGCCTGGGTCGCCGCCGGCGCCTGATCCACCGGCAGGCGTACGGTCACGGCGAGCCCGCCCTCCGGGCCCGGCACCGCCGTGACCGTACCGCCGTGCGCCATGGCAATAGAACGTACGATCGAAAGCCCGAGTCCCGAACCCGCTCCCATCCGGTCCCTGCCCTCACCGCGCCGGAACGGCTCGAACAGACCGGCCACGTCGGCCGCCTCCACCACCGGACCGGTGTTGCGCACCTCCAGCAGCGCCCCCGTGCCCGCCGGCACCAGGGACACCCCCACGCTCCCGCCGGGCACGTTGTACGTCACCGCGTTGGCCAGCAGATTGGCCACCAGCTGGGCCAGCAGCAACCGGTTCCCGCGCACCGCACAGCGCTCGGCGTCGACCACCACCCCCGGATACCGGTCGGCCTCCTCCACCACTACATGGGCCAGGTCCACCGTCTCCCGCTCGCTGTGCTCCAGCCCGCGTTCGCTGCGCGCCAGCACCAGCAGCCCCTCGATGAGCCGCTCGCTGCGCCGGTTGTTGTCCAGCAGCGTCTGCCGGGTCCGTACGAGATCGTCCGGCGTCGGGTCCTCGAGACCCACCTGGATCGCCACCCGCTGCGTGGCCAGCGGGGTGCGCAGCTCGTGCGAGGCGTTGGCGATGAACCGGCGCTGGCTGTCGAACGCCTTCTCCAGCCGGGCGAGCAGCGCGTCCAGCGTGTCGCCCAGCTCCTTCAGCTCGTCGTCGGGCCCGCTGGAGGCGATCCGTTCGTGCAGCGTGTGCGCGGAGAGCCGGCGCGCCTTGGCGGTCATCGCGTGGACAGGGCGCAGAAGCCGCCCTGCGGTCCACCACCCCACGCCCACGGCACACGCCGTCATGACGAGCAGGGCGGCCACGGACCAGTTGAGCAGCTGGTCCCCGGCGGCGTCGCTGACGTGGTCGGTGAGGTCGTAGACGGTCGGCGGCCCCAGAGTGCGCCGGGTGACGAGGGGGCCGTTGACCGCGTAACCGGGCTGGACGACCACGGCGGTCCGGGCGATGGCGCGGGCCTGCGAGTCGGTACCGGCCCGGGCGGCGAGGTTGACCGTGGCCAGCAGAGCCGTACCGAGCACCAGGAACACGCCGCCGTACACGAGCGCGATCCTGGTCCTGATCGTGGCGTGCGGCACCCGGGCAGGGCGCCTCACAGGGCGTACCCCACACCCTGCACGGTGCGGATGACGGCGGGCTCGCCGAGCTTTCCGCGCAGCTTGCTCATGCAGACGCGCACGGCTCCGGTGAAGGGGTCGGCGTGGGCGTCCCAGGCCCGCTCCAGGAGCTCCTCGGCGCTGACCGTGCCGCCGTCGGCCTCCAGCAGCAGCTGGAGCACGGTGAACTCCTTCGGCGAGAGATCCAGCTCCCGGCCGTCCCGGACCGCCCTGCGGCGCACGGTGTCGAGCCGGATGCCGTGACGCACCAGCTCCGGGGGGACGGGGCGGGCGCTGCGGCGGCGCAGGGCGCGGACCCGCGACACGAGCTCGGGGAACTCGAACGGCTTGCCCAGGTAGTCGTCGGCACCCAGGTCCAGCCCGGCGACGCGGTCCTCCATGGACCCGGCCGCCGTCAGCATCAGGATCCTGGTCCGGGAGCCGGAGGCGACCAGGCCGCGGGCCACGTCGTCGCCGTGCACCCGGGGCAGATCGCGGTCCAGGACGACGACGTCGTAGTCGTGCAGCCCCAGGTAGGCCTGGGCGGCGTCGCCGCTGTAGACCGTGTCGACGGCGAATCCGGCCCGCCGCAGCCCCGTGGCGACGAGCTCCGCCAGAATCTCCTCGTCCTCGGCGACCAGTACCCGCATCGTGATGTCCCCTGCCTCGTGCACGCCTGTCCACTCCCTCCCAGGATGCGTCTTTGCTACCGGAAGGCATGTTTCGCAAAGGTCTCCGCGCCCCGGCGGGTTTTATCGGTGTGAGTGGATCTCCCACGGGCCGTTAGGATTTCGGCCATGGCGGCCACTGGATCCGAGAAGCAGGCGGCGACGGCGTTCTACGTCTCGACCCCCATTTACTACGTCAACGACGCTCCTCACCTGGGCCACGCCTACACGACCGTCGCAGGCGACGTGCTCACCCGCTGGCACCGCCAGCGCGGCGAGAAGGTGTGGTACCTCACCGGCACGGACGAGCACGGTCAGAAGATCATGCGTACGGCCGAGGCGAACAACGTCACGCCCCAGGCGTGGTGCGACAAGCTCGTCGAGGAGGCCTGGAAGCCCCTCTGGGAGCACCTGAACATCGCGAACGACGACTTCATCCGTACGACGGAGAAGCGGCACACCGACCGTGTGCAGGAGTTCGTGCAGGACCTGTACGACAAGGACGAGATCTACAAGGGCGGCTACGAGGGCCCGTACTGCGTGGGCTGCGAGGAGTACAAGCTCCCCGGCGACCTCATCGAGGACGAGGCCGGCGTCAAGCTGTGCCCGATCCACAAGAAGCCGGTGGAGATCCTCAAGGAGGAGAACTACTTCTTCAAGCTGAGCGAGTACGGCCCGAAGCTGCTGGAGTTCTACGCGGCCAACCCGGGCTTCATCCAGCCCGAGTCCGCGCGCAACGAAGTCGTGAACTTCGTGAAGCAGGGGCTCCAGGACCTCTCGATCTCCCGCTCGACCTTCGACTGGGGCGTCCCGGTGCCGTGGGACGACAAGCACGTCATCTACGTGTGGGTCGACGCGCTGCTGAATTACGCGACGGCGGTCGGCTACGGCGCCAACCAGGAGAAGTTCGACGGTACGTTCCCGGCGAACGTGCACCTGGTCGGCAAGGACATCCTGCGCTTCCACGCGGTGATCTGGCCGGCGATGCTGATGGCGCAGGGGCTTCCGCTGCCGGGCCGCGTCGCGGCCAACGGCTGGCTGATGGTCGGCGGCGAGAAGATGTCCAAGTCGAACCTGACGGGCATCAAGCCGCAGGACCTGACCTCGCACTTCGGCGTGGACGCCTACCGCTGGTACTTCCTGCGGGCCATCGCCTTCGGCAGCGACGGCTCGTTCTCCTGGGAGGACTTCACCGCCCGCTACACCTCCGAGCTCGCCAACGACTACGGCAACCTGGCCTCGCGCCTCGCGGCCATGGTCGGCAAGTACTACGGCGGCGCGCTCCCCGAGGCCACGGCCGTCGGAGAGGCCGAGCAGGCGGTCCACGAGGGGCTGGCCAAGGCTGTCGCCACGGCCGACCTGAAGATCGGCGAGGAGCTGGACTTCCAGGCAGGCATCCTGGCGGTCTTCGACTTCGTGAAGCAGGTCAACGGCTACATCACGGGGCAGGAACCGTGGAAGGTCGCCAAGGACGAGTCGCCGGAGGGCAAGGCCCGCCTCGCCACGATCCTGTACACGGCCGCCGAGGCGCTGCGCGGTGTCGCGGTCCTGCTGAACCCCATCATGCCGGACACCTCGCAGAAGCTGTGGGAGTCCCTGGGCGCCGAGGAGTCCCTGGGCGCGCTGTCCGACCAGCACGTGCAGGACGCGGGCACGTGGGGCCTGCTGCCGGCCGGCGCGACGGTGACGAAGGGCGCGGTGCTGTTCCCGCGCCTGGAGGAGAAGCCGTAGGCCCCTTCGGGGCCGGGTCTTCGTGTGTCGGTTGACCCGGTCCGGGGTCGGGGGTTCCGTCCTCAAGCGCCGGACGGGCTTGGGTTGGGCGCCGAGCCCCGCGGGGTGCGCCTTCACCCGGTGGATGGGGGTCCGGGGCCCCTCCGGGGCGTCTCCTCGAACGACGAACGTTTCCAGTACCACGCAGCGGACCCCGGTATCCGTTCGTCGTCCTGCGGGGACGCCCCTGCACGCCCCCGGGCCCGGCCGGAGTGCGCCCGCGCCCCCGGTTCTTCCACCAGTGGTGCCACCGGGGCGCGGGCGCACGACGGCGTCGGGTGGGGCCGTGCAGGGGCGTCCCCGCAGGAAAATGGCGTACTACCCGGCCCCCGCAACAGCGTACGTTGCCACGCCAGTTTCTGAGGAGACGCCCCGGAGGGGCCCCGCCCCCACCCACAAGCGCACCCCACAAGGAACCCGCACCGAACCAAGCCCGTCCGGCGCTTGAGGACGGAACCCCGCGCCCCGGACCGGGGGCACCCCACACCAAGGCCCCGGCCCCACAGGGGCCTCAGCGGCTCAGCGACACCGCGTCCCCCATCACGATGACCGGCTCCATCGCCGGGTCGAGGATGCCCAGCAGTTCCTTCATCCGGTCCTCGGTGACCGACACGCAGCCCTGGGTGGGGCCGCCGTGGTCGACGTGGATCCAGATGCCGCCGCCGCGTTCCTCGCCGAGGGGGCGGGTGTGGTCCAGCGGGGACGTGCCCGGGACGCGGTTGTAGTCGATGGCGACGACGTAGTCGAAGGAGCCCTCCAGCGGCTCCCCGTGGAACCCCTCGCCCTCCACCTCGAAGTCCGGGCTCAGGTCGTACGGGAAGGCGGTGTCCGGGGGTTCGAGGCGGCCGCCCGCCGAGGTCAGGGTGAAGACGCCGACGGGTGAGCGCAGATCGCCCTCGTAGTGCTCGGCCGTCCAGCCGTTCAGGGCGTTGTGGGCCGGCCAGGGGGCCAGGGCCGCCCGCCAGTCCGCGGCGGGCCCGGCCCGGGTCCAGAGCACGGCCGTGGAGCGGTTGGAGTCCGGTGACTGGCCGGTGACCACGAACGCCTGGCGGGCCCCGGCCGGGATCTGCGCCCGGGTCTGCGGCCCCAGCCCGGAGATCTCCCGCGGCGGGGCGGGGGGCTGTGTGGGCGGTACGGCGGGCCGGGGCCGCGCGGGGGCACCGGCGGCCCCGGGAGGTCCCGGTACGCCGGTGGCACCCGCCGCCTTGGTGAGGGCACCGTTCCCGTCCATCCCGGCGAGGGGGCCCGCCCCGCACCCGGCCAGCAGCAGCAGGAGGGCGGCGCAGACGACGTACGGGAGGCGCAGCGGAACGCGCGAACGGGGCACGGGCACGGAGGGCTCCTCAGCGGTAGGTGGCCGGGCGCGGGGCTCTGCGGACAACGGGCCGGGGTCCGCACTGCACCGAGGTCGGCCCAGGCAGTCTTTGCCGCAGTCGCGGGCCGCCAATCCGGCGCGGGGGCCATCCGGGTCTCACCGTTCGGGTGATTCGTGTACTTGTATGCGTGCAGCCATGTGTCCGGGGGGGCAGCACGCGAGGCCTCGCCACGCGTTCCCGTGCGGCCGGACCCGGACGTGAAACAGCCCCCGGCAGAAGTGCCAGGGGCTGTTTCACGTGAAACCCGGTGAGTGCGCCGGTGAGCGCGGCGGGCTACTTCTCGGAGGCGTCCTTCGAGGCGGCGTCCTTCGAGGACGCGACCGGCTTGCGGAGCTGGATGTTCAGCTCGCGCAGCCGCGTCTCGTCCAGCTCGCTCGGGGCGCCCATCATCAGGTCCTGGGCGTTGCCGTTGAGCGGGAAGGCGATCGTCTCCCGGATGTTGGGCTCGTCGGCCAGCAGCATCACGATGCGGTCGACGCCGGGGGCGATGCCGCCGTGCGGCGGGGCGCCGAGGCGGAACGCGCGCAGCATGCCCGCGAACTCCCGCTCGACGGTCTCCGCCTCGTAGCCGGCGATCTCGAAGGCCTTCAGCATGACCTCGGGCTCGTGGTTACGGATGGCGCCCGAGGACAGCTCGATGCCGTTGCAGACGATGTCGTACTGCCACGCCAGGATGTCGAGCGGGTCCTTCTCCTCCAGGTCCTTCATGCCGCCCTGGGGCATGGAGAACGGGTTGTGCGAGAAGTCGATCTTGCCGGTGTCCTCGTCCTTCTCGTACATCGGGAAGTCGACAATCCAGCAGAAGCGGAAGACGCCCTCCTCGAAGTGGCCGGCGCGCTTGGCGGCCTCGACGCGGACGACGGACATGATCTTGGAGACCTCGTCGAACTCGCCCGCACCGAAGAAGACGGCGTGGCCGGGGACGAGGGACAGGCGCTCGGTGAGGGTCTTGACGTCCGTCTCGGTGAGGAACTTGGCGATCGGTCCCGCCAGGGTGCCGTCCTCGCCGACGCGGACCCAGGCGAGGCCCTTGGCGCCGTGCTCGACCGCGTACGCACCGAGGCCGTCGAAGAACTTCCGCGACTGGCCCGCGGTGTCCGGCACCGGGAGGGCACGGACGTGCTTGCCGGCGAAGGCCTTGAACTCCGAGTCCGCGAAGATGTCGGAGATGTCGACGAGCTCCAGCTGGGCCCGCAGGTCCGGCTTGTCGTTGCCGTACTTCAGCATCGACTCGCGGAAGGGGATGCGCGGGAACGGCGAGGTCACGTGGCGGCCGTTGCCGAACTCCTCGAAGAGCTCGGTCATGAGCTTCTCGATCGGCTGGAAGACGTCCTCCTGCTCGACGAACGACATCTCGACGTCGAGCTGGTAGAACTCGCCCGGCGAACGGTCGGCGCGTGCGTCCTCGTCGCGGAAGCAGGGCGCGATCTGGAAGTAGCGGTCGAAGCCGGAGATCATCAGCAGCTGCTTGAACTGCTGCGGCGCCTGCGGAAGAGCGTAGAACTTGCCCGGGTTCAGGCGGGACGGGACCACGAAGTCGCGGGCGCCCTCGGGGGACGTCGCGGCGAGGATCGGGGTCGCCATCTCGTTGAAGCCGAGGGCCACCATCTTGGAGCGGATGGCGGCGATGACGGACGAGCGCAGCATGATGTTGCGGTGCATGCGCTCGCGACGCAGGTCGAGGAAGCGGTACTCCAGGCGCCGCTCCTCGTTGACCCCGTCCTCGGCGTTGATCGTGAAGGGCAGCGGGGCGGCCTGGCCGAGCACCTCGACCTCGGTGACCTCGATCTCGATCTCGCCGGTCGGCAGTTCCGGGTTGACGTTGTCGGCGCCACGGGCGGAGACCTTGCCGTCGATCCGTACGACGGTCTCCTTGGTCAGCTTCGCCAGGGCGTCGTTGCCGGGGGTACCGGGACGTGCGACGAGCTGCACCAGACCGTAGTGGTCGCGCAGATCGATGAAGAGGATGCCACCCAGGTCTCGGCGATTGTGCAGCCAGCCGCTCAGCCGGACGTCGGTGCCGACGTCAGAGGCGCGGAGCTCGCCGCAGGTGTGGGACCTGTACCGATGCATCGTCGTTCATCCAGTCTTCGCGGTTGGGGGATGATTCAGCCACCCCAGGCTACCGCCCGCGACCGGACCGTTTCATTGTCATTGTCCGCTCCAAGATCGTCGGTGGGCCGTTGGCGCTGCCCCGTACACACATGCCGGTTTAAAGTGGGGCAATGCGCACCGAGGAAGTTCTGGCCGCGACCGCGACCGGCCTTTGGCGCTGGGACAACGGAGCCGGGACGGTCACGCTCGACGCGGAAGCGGCCCGGCTGCTGGAGCTGCCCGCCGAACACGGCGTCTTCCGTGAGTCGCAGGTGCGCTCCCGCTTCCACCCGGTCGACTGGAACGAGATCTACGGGGTGGTGAACCTCGCCGTCGCCGAAGGCACCCTCGCCGAGGCCCGGCTGCGGATCGTGGACGCGCGCGGCCGGGTGCTGCGGACGGTCCGGAGCCGGTCCAAGCCGCTCCTGGCCGAGACGGGCTCCGAGGCGGACTACGTGCTGGTCGGCACGCTTCAGGAGGTCGCCGAACCGCAGCCCGGCACCACGGGGGCGCACACCCCGATCACCGGTGACTGGCGGCGTTCCCGGGAGGCCTTCCTGCTGGACGCGGGGCGGGCGCTGGCCGAGGCCCGGTCGACGGCGGAGGTACTGCGGGTGGCCTACTCGCTCTCCATGCCCGGCTTCTCGCCGGACGGCCTCGCGGTCTTCGGGGTCGAGGGCGAACGGCTGACGATCATCGGGCACCACGGGCACAACATGGGCGACGAGGGCCCGTTCAGCGACATGCCGCTGGAGACCGACTACCCGGCCGCCGAGGTGGTGCGGACGGGCCGGGCGGTCTATCTGCCGACGGCCGACGACTACCGCGACCGCTATCCGGCCACCTGGCCGCTGGCCCGGCGGTTCGGGCGCCGTTCCTGGGCCTTTCTCCCGCTGATCGTGGCGGGCCGCACGATGGGCACCTGGATGGCCGGGTTCCGGCACCCGGTCTCGTTCTCGCCGGACGAGCGGTCGGTGCTGACGACCGTGGCCCGGATGCTCGCCCAGGCCCTCGCCAGGGCCGGGGTCGCCGAGACGGAGCGGGAGCTGTCGCTCGGCCTCCAGCGCTCGATGATGCCGTCCCTGGGGCCCGACATCCCGGGGATGACGGTGGCCGCCCGCTACGTCCCGACCGGGGGCGGCCTCCAGGTCGGCGGCGACTGGTACGACATGATCCCGCTCCCCAGCGGCCGCATCGCCCTCGTCATCGGCGACGTCCAGGGGCACGACGTGCGGGCCGCGGGGCTGATGGGCCAGTTGCGGATCGCCCTTCGCGCGTACGCCTCCGAGGGGCACCCCCCGGACGCGGTGCTCTCGCGCGCCTCGCGCTTCCTGTCCGGGCTCACCGACGCGTACGAGGACGGCGAGCAGCCGGACGCGCGCTTCGCGACCTGCCTGTACGCGGAGGCGGATCCGGAGACCGGCACCCTCGACATCGCGCGGGCCGGCCACCCCGACCCCGTGGTCATGACCGGCGACGGGACCGCGGTCATCCGCCGCACCGAGGGCGGCCTGCCGCTCGGCGTGGAGGCGGACGCCGACTATCCGGCGACCCGCATCACGCTGGAGGCCGGAGAAACGATCATGCTGTGCACGGACGGGCTGATCGAGACCGGCGGGCACGACCTGGCCACCGGCTGGGTCCGGCTCCGGCCGATCCTGGAGCGGCACAACGGCGATCTGGAGAAGCTCGCGGACGAGCTCGTGCAGGCCGTGCACGGGCCGGCCTCGCACTACACGACCGGACCGCTCGCCGACCGGCGCGAGGACGACATAGCGGTCCTGCTGCTGCGGCGCGAGGTCTCCACGACGCACCCGGCCGGGCCCCGGCGGACCGCGCTGACCATCGCGCAGGCCGAGCCGGAGCGGATCGCCGCGGCCCGGACGCTGCTGCGGGAGCTGCTGCACGACTGGGCGGATGCGGAGCAGGTCGACTCGGCGGTGCTGATGGTCTCCGAGATGGCCACGAACGTGCTGGTCCACACGGACGGCGACGCTCTGATGGTCGCGCAGGCGAGTGGGGAGCTCGGCGAGCGGCGGCTGCGGGTGGAGGTGTCCGACGGCAGCGACGAGCTGCCGCACAAGCGGCGGCCCGGCGAGATGGCTTCCAGCGGCCGGGGCCTGGTGCTGATGGAGATGCTCGCCGACGCGTGGGGGGTGGATCCGCGGGGCGCGGGGAAGTCGATCTGGTTCGAGCTGTACGAGTCGGTGGACCCGGCGGAGCCGTAGGCCCCTGCGAGGACGTACTACGGTGACGGCTCCCCGGGCGGTGCGGCGGGTGCCTGTGGGGCGCTCGGGGCCGCCTTGCGCAGCTCGCCCAGGATGCCGAAGGCCGCCGCGCACAGCGGGACCGCGAGCAGCATCCCGAGGATTCCCGCCACGCTCGCGCCCGCCGTCAGCGCGATCAGGATCATGGCGGGATGCATCTGGACCGTACGGCTCTGGATCATCGGCTGGAGGACATGACCCTCCAGCACCTGAACGGCGACGACGACCCCGAGCACCCAGAGCGCGATCACCACCCCCCGGTCCGCGAGCGCCACCAGAACCGCGACGGCGCCGGAGATGAAGGCACCGAGGTAAGGGATGTAGGCGCCGACCAGGACCAGCGCGCCCAGCCCCACCGCGCCGGGCACGCCCAGGATCAGCAGACCGATCGTGATGCAGACCGCGTCGATCAGGGCGATGAGCGTCGTCCCGCGCATGAAGCCCTCGACGGCCTCGAAGGCGCGCCTGCCCATCGCCTCGACGAGGTCGCCCTGGCCGCGGGGGGCGATGGAGTGCGCGAGTCCCGCGGCCCGGTCGGAGTCGCGCAGGAAGAAGAAGGTCAGCAGCAGGGCCAGGACGCTGGTGGCGACGAGGGAGCCGATCAGGCTGATTCCGGAGAGGAGCCCGCCCGCGGCGCTCGCGCCGAACTTCTCCACCAGGGTCTTCGCGTTGGCCGCGAGGTCGTCCACGTCCGTGCCGTCCTCGATCCCGAAGTGATCGATGACCCACTGAACGGTGTCCTTCAGTGACTGGACGATCTGGGAGCCCGTGTCGACGAGCGCGGTGACGACGATGTAGCCCGCGCCGCCGACCACGGCGACGAGCACGGCGCAGGTGACCCCTGCGGCCACCGAACGGTTCACCCCGTGGGCGGTCATGCGGCGGTGGACCGGCCCGAGCAGCGCCGTACCGAGCAGCGCGAGCAGGACCGGCGTGACCGCCGTCTTGAGAGCGCCGCAGAGCCAGACGCCGACCGCGGCCACGCCGACGACCAGCAGGACGACACCGCACCACGCGGCCGTACGCCGGGCGGCATCGGGCAGGAGGGGCTTGTGGGTCTGCACCCTCCCACCCGATCACGCCGCAGGAGCGGTGTCCCGCCCGTGCCGCCGTACGAGTGATGCACCGTCATACGGCGGCTGCGCGGCTCACATCCCGTGGACGGCGGGCACGGTGCCGAGGCGGCCGGCCTGGAAGTCCTCGAAAGCCTGCTTGAGTTCGGCCTGGCTGTTCATCACGAACGGCCCGTAGTGCGCCATCGGCTCCCGGATGGGACGGCCACCGAGCAGCACGACCTCCAGGTCCGGGGTGTTGCCGTCCTGCGTCTCGTCCGCGCGGACGGTCAGCGAGGAGCCGGCGCCGAACACGGCGGTCTGGCCCTTGTGGACGGGGCGGCGCTCCTCACCGACGGAGCCGCGGCCGGCGAGCACGTACGCGAGACCGTTGAAGTCCTCGCGCCACGGCAGCGTCACCTCGGCGCCGGGGCGCACGGTGGCGTGGATCATCGTGATGGGGGTGTGGGTGATGCCCGGGCCCTCGTGGCCGTCGAGCTCGCCCGCGATCACCCTCAGCAGCGCGCCGCCGTCCGGCGAGGTGAGCAGCTGGACCTGGCCGCCGCGGATGTCCTGGTAGCGCGGGGCCATCATCTTGTCGGCCTTGGGCAGGTTCACCCAGAGCTGGAGGCCGTGGAACAGACCGCCCGACATGACGAGCGACTCCGGCGGCGCCTCGATGTGCAGCAGCCCGGAGCCGGCGGTCATCCACTGGGTGTCGCCGTTCTGGATGGTGCCGCCGCCCCCGTTGGAGTCCTGGTGGACGAAGGTGCCGTCGATCAGGTAGGTCACGGTCTCGAAGCCGCGGTGCGGGTGCCACGGAGTGCCCTTCGGCTCTCCGGCGGCGTACTCCACCTCACCCATCTGGTCCATCATGATGAACGGGTCGAGGTGCCGGTAGTTGATCCCCGCGAAGGCGCGGCGGACCGGGAAGCCCTCGCCCTCGAACCCCGTCGGCGCCGTGGTCACGGTGAGTACGGGACGGGCCGTGGCGTCGCCGGCGGCGGCGACCTTGGGCAGGGTCAGCGGGTTTTCGACGGTCACTGCGGGCATTCGAGCCACCTCCGGGGGACTGTTCTGGAACCAATTTAGTTGAATGGTGAACATCCTGCAAGGTGGCATCCATTCCCGCGCCTGCCGGGGCAGCACAAAGGGGTCCGTACCGCCGAGCGGTACGGACCCCTTTCCGGAGGCGGCCTGCGGTCAGCCGTACATGCGGCGCATCGCGAAGTCGACCATCTGCTCCACGGCCTTGGCGTCGAAGACCATGCGGTGCTCGCCCTCCATGTCCAGGACGAAGCCGTAGCCCGTGGGCAGCAGGTCGATCACCTCGGCGCCGGTGATCACGAAGTACTTGGACTCCTTGCCCGCGTAGAGCCTCAGCTCCTTGAGCGTGGTGAACATCGGGATCACGGGCTGCTGGGTGTTGTGCAGCGCGAGAAAGCCCGGGTTGTCGCCGCGCGGGCAGTAGACCTTCGACGTCGCGAAGATCTGCTGGAAGTCCTCGGCGGACAGCGAGCCGGTCGTGAAGGCCCGTACCGCGTCGCCCAGCGAGGGCGGCGAGGGTTCGGGATACAGCGGCTGCTCGCCGTAGCCGCCACCCATCGGCTGCTGTGCGCCCTGGTTCTGGTCGTAGCCGTACATGGGACAAAGAGTAATCGGACACATCTACCCCTTGAGGGGTTGCGTCTTATTACTGACGGGTAGCATCATCGTAGAGGTCAGCTGATACGTCCGGGCCACCCCTCCACGGGGCGCTGCGCGCCACTGCTATTGATTACGGAGCCTTCCCATGGGGCACTACAAGTCGAATCTCCGCGACATCGAGTTCAACCTCTTCGAGGTACTCGGGCGCGACAAGCTGTACGGCACCGGACCGTTCGCGGAGATGGACGTCGACACCGCGAAGAGCATCCTCGACGAGGTCGCCCGTCTCGCGGAGAACGAGCTCGCCGACTCCTACGCCGACGCCGACCGCAACCCGCCGGTCTTCGACCCCGAGACCAACACCGCGCCGGTCCCGGCCTCGTTCAAGAAGTCGTACCAGGCCTTCATGGACTCCGAGTACTGGCGCCTGGGCCTGCCCGAGGAGATCGGCGGCACCACCTCGCCGCGCTCACTGATCTGGGGCTACGCGGAGCTGCTGCTCGGCGCCAACCCGGCCGTGTGGATGTACTCCTCCGGCCCGGCGTTCGCCGGCATCCTCTTCGACGAGGGCAACGAGGCGCAGAAGAAGATCGCCGAGATCGCCGTCGAGAAGCAGTGGGGCTCGACGATGGTGCTGACCGAGCCGGACGCCGGCTCCGACGTCGGCGCGGGCCGCACGAAGGCCGTCGAGCAGGAGGACGGCTCCTGGCACATCGAGGGCGTGAAGCGCTTCATCACCTCGGGCGAGCACGACATGTCCGAGAACATCCTTCACTACGTGCTGGCCCGCCCCGAGGGCGCCGGACCCGGCACCAAGGGCCTCTCGCTCTTCATGGTCCCGAAGTTCCACTTCGACTGGACCACCGGTGAGCTGGCCGAGCGCAACGGCGTGTACGCGACCAACGTCGAGCACAAGATGGGCCTCAAGGCCTCCAACACCTGCGAGATGACGTTCGGCGACCAGCACCCCGCCAAGGGCTGGCTGGTCGGCGACAAGCACGACGGCATCCGCCAGATGTTCCGCATCATCGAGTTCGCCCGCATGATGGTCGGCACGAAGGCCATCGCGACGCTCTCCACGGGCTACCTCAACGCGCTGGAGTACGCCAAGGAGCGCGTCCAGGGCACCGACCTGTCGCAGTTCATGGACAAGACGGCCCCCAAGGTCACCATCACGCACCACCCCGACGTCCGCCGCTCGCTCATGACGCAGAAGGCGTACGCCGAGGGCATGCGCTCCCTCGTGCTGTACACCGCCTCCGTCCAGGACGCGATCCAGGAGAAGGAGGCCGCGGGCGAGGACGCGAAGGCGCTCAACGGCCTCAACGACCTGCTGCTCCCGATCGTGAAGGGCTACGGCTCCGAGAAGTCGTACGAGCAGCTGGCGCAGTCGCTCCAGACGTTCGGCGGCTCCGGGTACCTCCAGGAGTACCCGATCGAGCAGTACATCCGTGACGCCAAGATCGACACGCTGTACGAGGGCACGACGGCCATCCAGGGCCAGGACTTCTTCTTCCGGAAGATCGTCCGCGACCAGGGCGCCTCGCTCAACACGCTCTCCGAGGAGATCAAGAAGTTCCTCGCGGGCGCCCAGGACAACGAGGAGCTGTCCGGCGCGCTGGACCACCTCGCGAAGGCCGCCGTGGACCTGGAGGCGATCGTCGGCACGATGATCACCGACCTCACCGCGACCGGCGAGGACGTCAAGAACATCTACAAGGTCGGCCTCAACTCGACCCGCCTGCTGCTGGCCTCCGGCGACGTCGTCGTCGGCTACCTGCTGCTGAAGGGCGCGGCCGTGGCCGCCGAGAAGCTGCGAGACGCCTCCCCGAAGGACGTCGCCTTCTACCAGGGCAAGATCGCCGCCGCGAAGTTCTTCGCCGCGAACGTCCTGCCGGGCGTCGGCGCCGAGCGCGCGCTCGCCGAGGCCGTCGACAACTCCCTGATGGAGCTGGACGAGGCCGCGTTCTAGGGGCTGTCGTCACACTCCCGCCGTCGGCCGCAGGCGGGAGTTCGACAGGGGCCCCCAGGGGCTCCTGTCGCCGAGATCGTCACTCCGCACCGCCACCCGGACACACCTCGGGTGGCGGTGCTGTCGTAAGGGCCGGGTACGGCCTGCTCGCGACGTGGACGTGCGGGAACCACGAGGCGTCCGGGAGGTACGTCTGCGACGGGGGCCGCCGCGCCCCGCCCCGCGCTTTGCTCCTGCACGGCGCCCGTATCGATCTGACGGCGATCGACAGGACGCGGCCTCCCTCCCCGCCGCCTTCCCTATGATCGAGATCGATTCCGAGGGGGCGGGCGGCACATGAGTGGTGCGGGCAGGCGATGGCACATACGGGGCGCGGCCGCGGCGGCGGCGCTGCTACTCGCGGGCTGCGGGGGATCGGACGACTCCGGTTCCTCCGCCGGCACCGCTGATGCCAAGGCGGCGTGGATCGACCAGACCACCATGCGAACGGTCCTGCCCGACGCACGGGCCATGCCCGGCTGGAAGGCCGCCGCCGAGATCTCGACCACGCCGATGGCGGACCGGAGGACGAAGAGCCTCATCTGTCCGGGCAGGAACAAGACGGGCTGCGAGCGGGCCCGTTTCCTCGGCTCCGTCACCTTCCGGCGCGCCGACGACAAGGCCGAGGCCCGGTTCTGGGTGGTCACCTACCAGGAGGAGCGGGACGCCGACCTCGCGTACGACACCCTGTGGAAGGACACCTGGGGCAAGACCGGCACCCACAGCGTCGACATCGGCACGGTGGGCGCGGAGCGCGGCGCCACCGGGGGCACCGCGGGCCGGCACGCGGAGGGGTTCACCGCCCAGATCCGCGTCGGCACCGTGATCCTCTGGGTGGGCAGTACGGCCGCGACGGACGCCGAGGGGGTGCCGGACCCGGCCGCAAAGGACTTCGCCGAGGACGTCACGGCGATGTTCGCCGAACGCGCCCAGCAGGCGCAGAACGGCGAGGAGCCCTCGTCGGCGCTCGACGCCGAGTAGGGCCTGCCCTCCGAGGCGAGGTCCTGGGCAGCAGCCGACGAACGGGGAGCGGATCATGACGAAGCGGCAGTGGTACGTACGCGGTGCGGCGTCCGGGACGGCGGCGCTGCTGCTCGCGGGGTGCGGTGGCGTGAACGGGGGCGGCGAGGCCGCCGCGAAGGCACTCAGCAAGGCGGAGGTCGCCTCGGTGCTGCCCGGCGCGAAGGCGGTGCCGGGCTGGCGGACTCTGCTGGAGCCTGACGCGCAGGAGCCGGTCCCGGAGTATCCGCCGACCGTCTGCCAGGTGCCGGACAGGAAGAAGCGCGCGACGACCTGCGGCGGGATCACCTATTACGGCGTCTCCGGCTTCGCACGCAGGCCCGACGGCACCTCGCTGAACTTCTGGGCCCTCGCCTACAAGGACGAGAAGGCCGCCGACGCCGCCTACGACGCGCTGGCCGCCTACTACGGCGGGGACAGGGTCGGCATCGGCGCGGTGCCGGTGAAGATCGGGGAGCCGGGCGCGGAGCGCGTCTCCCACCGCGCCGAGGTCGGCACGATGGGCGGACCGGCCACGATCACCCAGATCCGGGTCGGCACGACCGTGCTCGGCATCAGCACCGGAAACCAGGGCAAGAAGGAGGTTTCCGGCCAAGAGGTGAAGGCCTTCGCCGTCATGTTCGCCGATCGGGCCCAGCAGGCACAGGACGGCGAGAAGCCGTCCGCGGGCATCACCGGAGGATAGCGGCGGTCCCGGCAGGACTACCGTCAATCTCCCCGCGAATGCCTGGTTACAGTGAAGAACATGAGTTCCTCCCTCCGGTTCGACCGCGGCCACACCGACGATCTGATGGCCTTCCTGATGTCCGCCCCCTCCCCGTACCACGCCGTGGCGAGCGCCGCGGCGAGGCTGGAGAAGGCCGGTTTCCGGCAGGTCGAGGAGACCGCGGCCTGGGACGGGACGACCGGCGGGAAGTACGTCCTGCGCGGCGGCGCCATCGTGGCCTGGTACGTGCCGGAGGGCGCCGGCGCGCACACCCCGTTCCGGATCGTGGGCGCGCACACCGACTCGCCGAACCTGCGGGTGAAGCCGCTGCCCGACACCGGCGCGCACGGCTGGCGGCAGGTCGCCGTGGAGGTCTACGGCGGCACGCTCCTCAACACCTGGCTGGACCGCGACCTCGGTCTCGCCGGCCGGATCTCGCTCCGCGACGGCACGCACCGGCTGGTCGACATCGACAGGCCGGTGCTGCGCGTCCCGCAGCTGGCCGTGCACCTGGACCGTTCGGCCAACGCCGACGGGCTCAAGCTGGACCGCCAGAAGCACATGCAGCCCATCTGGGGGCTCGGCGACGTGGAGGAGGGCGACCTCATCCGCTTCGTCGCCGAGGAGGCGGGTGTCGACGCCGAGGACATCACCGGCTGGGACCTGATGCCGCACCCCGTCGAGGCGCCGTCCTATCTGGGCCGCGACCGCGAGCTGGTGGCCGGTCCGCGGATGGACAACCTCCTGTCGGTGCACGCGGCGACCGCGGCGCTCGCCGCCGTCGCCGGACAGCCCGACTCCGAGATCCCGTACATCCCGGTGCTGGCCGCCTTCGACCACGAGGAGAACGGCTCGCAGTCCGACACCGGCGCGGACGGCCCGCTGCTCGGCACGGTCCTGGAGCGCTCGGTGTTCGCCCGCGGCGGTACGTACGAGGACCGCGCCCGCGCCTTCGCCGGCACCGTCTGTCTCTCCTCGGACACCGGCCACGCGATCCACCCCAACTACGCTGAGCGCCACGACCCGACGCACCACCCGGTCGTCAACGGCGGGCCGATCCTCAAGGTCAACGTCAACATGCGGTACGCGACCGACGGCGGCGGCCGGGCCGTGTTCGCCGCGGCGTGCGAGAAGGCGGGTGTGCCGTGGCAGACGTTCGTCTCCAACAACTCCATGCCGTGCGGCACGACGATCGGCCCGATCACCGCCGCCCGGCACGGCATCCAGACCGTCGACATCGGGGTGGCCATCCTGTCCATGCACAGTGCCCGTGAACTGTGCGGCGCCGACGACCCGTTCCTCCTGGCCAACGCCCTGGCGTCGTTCCTGGCCGGCTGACGGGACGATGGGTGGTCCCCCTGGCGGCAGCCGGCAGGGGGGCCGCTGTCATTCCGGGGCGGTGCGGAACCGGCGCCGGTACTCGGTCGGTGTCGTGTCGAGCCTGCGGCGGAATGCCCTGACCAGGGTGTCGGTGGTGCCGAACCCGCAGGCGGAGGCGATCCGTTCGAGGGTGGCGTCGGTGGATTCGAGCTCGTTGCGTGCCCGCTCGACGCGGACCGACTCGATGTAGGCGTGGGGCGTCGTGCCGAGTTCGGACTTGAAGATCCGGGTGAGCTGCCGGTCGCCGATGTGGCCGTACCCGGCGAGGTCCGCGACGGTGAGCGGCCGGCCGATGTTGCGCATGATGTAGTGCCGCAGATCCTCGATGCGGCGGGTCGTGGAGACCTGTTCCAGCGGAACGCTGAACTGGCTCTGCCCGCTCGGCCGCTTCAGGTACATCACGAGTTGCCTGGCGACCCGCAGCGCGACGGCCTCACCCAGATCGTCGGCGACGAGGGCGAGCGACAGATCGAGGCAGGCGCTGATCCCCGCGCCGGTCCACACGTCTCCCTCGCGGATGAAGATCGGATCGGCGTCGACCTCGACCAGCGGGTGATCGTCGGCGAGCTGCTGTGCGGTCGACCAGTGCGTGGTGGCCCGTCTGCCGTCGAGGAGTCCGGCGGCGGCGAGGATGTGCGCGCCGACACAGACGGACGTGATCCTGCGCGCGCTCCCGGCGAGCCGTTCCACCCGGCGCACGACGGCCGGGTCGGTGAGCGCGTGCACGCGCCCCTGCCCGTCGGTCTCCACCGCGCCGGGCACGAGGAGGGTGTCGATACTCCTCGCCCCCAGCTCGTCGAAGGTGAGGTCGGGGAGGATCCGGACTCCCGCACCGGTGGTGACCGGAGCCGTCGTCTCGGCGGCGAGGACCACTTCGTAGCCCGCCGCCTCCTCCGTCTCGCGGCGCGCGAGGGAGAACACCTCGGGCGGCCCGGTGACATCGAGCAGGTCGACGCCTTCGAAGAGGACGATGACGATCAGTCGATCGACGGTGCTCACGAGCCTCCTGCCCTGGTGCGGCTGCGGTGTCCTGGCGCGCACAGCCGCGGTGTCGGTTTTTGCATGTTAGGCGACATTGCCGACACGGGAGGGTGCGCCGTAGCGTTTTGAGTGCGGCCCGCCGGACCGGTGGGCCCCTCCCCTTCCCCGTCAGACACCTGAGGTGCCACAGCCATGCCCCGAACGACGTTGCGCCGGCTCAACGGCCTCGACGACACCCCCGCGAAGCTCGCCGACTCGACCCTGGTGCTCATCGACTACCAGAACACCTACACGACCGGCGTGATGGAACTGGACGGCTGGCAGGCCGCGCTCGACGCCGGCGCCGCACTCCTGGCACGGGCCCGGAAGGCGGGCACCACGGTCGTCCACGTCATCCACGACGGCGGTGAGGGCACCCCGTACGACATCGGGGCCGAGATCGGCCGGATCCACCCGAGCGTCGCACCGGCCGACGGCGAGGCCGTCGTCGTCAAGCGGGCGCCGGACGCCTTCTTCGGCACCGACCTGGGCGAACACGTCGATGCCGCAGGCAGGACCGACCTCGTCGTCGCAGGCTTCATGACCCACATGTGCGTCGCGTTCACCGCTCAGGGCGCCTTCCTGCGCGGCAACCGGCCCACCGTCGTGGCCGATGCGTGCGCCACCCGGGCGCTGCCCGTCGCCGGCACGGAACTGGACGCCCGCCAGGTGCAACACAGCGCCCTCGCCACCATCGCCGACCTGTACGGGGTCGTCGTCCCGACGCAGAAGTCCCTGAGCTGAGGCATTCGTTCCTCGATCGGGCCCCGCGAGCCCGGCGTGATCCGGGCGAAGGCCCCTCGCCGGGCCCGCCCCCGCTCCCTACGGCCGACCGGCGTCCACACACAGGAGCATGCTCGGCGGCGGGCCGGGTACCCGCTGCGTACACGGCCCGGAGCTTCCGGGCCTCAGGGAGGCGGAACTCATGGGACTCGGAGGCTGCATCATCCTCATCGGTGCGGGGGCGATTCTTGCCTTCGCCACCGACTGGCACATGGACAGCGTCAACGTCGACATGGTCGGCTGGATCATGATGGTCGTCGGAATCATCGGCGTCTTCGTCTACGCGAGCGTGATGCGCCGGCGCCGTATGGTCGTTCCGCCCACCACCACCGTGGTCGGCGACGACGAACGCCGGTTGTGACCTGCGCGGGTGCGCCCCGCCCGGCGGGCGCACCCCTTCGTCCCCACCTCGGTATCCCCGATATTCTGGGCACTTGTCCGTGACCCGGAACCGGGCGCGTCACACCCGGGAATTGGGGAGCCGCTCGTGGAGTTCCGGTTGCTCGGCACGGTCTGCGTCGACACGCTGACCGGTCCGCTGCCACTCGGCCCCGCCAAGCGCCGCAGCCTGCTCGCCGCACTGCTGCTGCGCGCCAACACACCCGTCTCGATGACGCGGTTGACGGACTGCCTGTGGGACGACGCCCCGCCCCTCCACGCCCGCACGGTCATCCAGGGCCATGTCTCGCGGCTCCGCGCCCTGTTGACGAGTGCGGACGCGGAGGCGTACGGCGTCGAACTGGCCACGCTCGGCGACGCGTACGTGCTGCGGGCGCCGGAGACACTGCTCGACTCCCAGCGGTTCGAGGAACTGCTGATGCTGGCCCGGGAGCAGCGCAGCCCGGCCGACACGGTGCTCATGCTCAAGGAGGCCCTGTCCCTGTGGCAGGGACCCGCACTCACCGGTACATACGCGAGCGCACCGCTCCAAGCGGCCGCGCACGCGCTGGAGGAGTCCCGGCTGGCGACGGTCGAGCAGCTGGCGCGCGCCCACACCGTGCTGGGGGAGCACCACCGGGCGGCGGCGCTGCTGCGGGCGGAGGCCGACGCCCACCCGATGCGGGAGTCCCTCGCCGCTGCCCTGATGACGGCGCTGTACCGCTCGGGACGGCAGTCCGAGGCGCTGGACCGGTTCCACCGCACCCGCCGGCTGCTCGCCGACGAACTGGGCATCGACCCGGGGCGCGAGCTGGCCGACGCGTACGCGCAGATCCTGCGCGGCCATCCTGACCCCGCGGACGCGGGGCCCGGCAGCGAGCCCCGGACCGGGGAGAAGCCGGACACCGGTCGGACATCCGCGGCACACCGCGAACCCGGTTCGGACGAAGGGGCCGGCGGGGCCCCGCCGGCTGAGCCGGCCGGGGCCGGCGCCACCGCCGCACCGCCCCGCTCCCCGCACGTCCTGCCCCCGTCCCACCCCACCGATCTGCTGCCCCGTGCCCCCCGCGGCTTCCACGGGCGCGGCGCCGAACTCACCGCGCTCTCCCGGGCCGCGGCGGGCGAGGCGCCCGTCTGCCTGGTCACCGGCCCGGCCGGGGTGGGCAAGACCGCGCTGGCCCTGCACTGGGCGCGCCGGTCCCCCGCGGCGTTCCCGGACGGACGCCTCTTCGCCGACCTGCGCGGGTTCTCCGACACCGGGGAGCCGGCACCCCTCGAGGTCCTGCGCGAGTTCCTGCTCGCGCTCGGCGTCGCGCCCCGCCGGATCCCGGAGTCCGTCGCCGGTGCCGCGGCACTGTTCCGCTCGCTGACCGACCGGCTCAGCCTGCTCGTCGTCCTCGACAACGTCCGTGACTCCGCGCAGGTCAGGCAGTTGCTGCCGGGCGGCACGGACTGCGTCACGCTGATCACCAGCAGGCACCGCCTGGAGGGGCTCATCGCCTCGGATGCCGCCGTCCCGGTGCCACTGGACGTACTCGAACCGCCGGACGGCACCGCGCTGCTGGCCGGGGTGCTGGGCGAGGAGCGGGTCACCGCCGAACCCGTGGCGGCCCGGCGGCTCGCCGAGCTCTGCGGCGGACTGCCCCTCGCCCTGCGGGTCACGGCGGCCCGGCTGGCGGGCCGACCGCAGTGGACGCTCGCCGGCATGGCCGACGAACTGGCCGACGAGCGGAGCCGGCTGACGTATCTGGCCGTGGAGGACACCGGGGTCTCCGCAGCGCTGAGGCTGACCGTGCAGCAGTTGCCGCCGGAAGCCGTCCGCCACTTCACCCGGCTCGGCCACCACCCGGGCAGCCACTTCGACCCGTACACGGCCGCCGCCCTGGCCGGGAGCGACCCGGTCGTCGCCGCGGCCGCGCTGGAGCGGCTCGCCGCCGCCCATCTGGTCACCGAGGCCGGCCCCGGGCGCTGGATACTGCACGATCTGGTGCGGCTCTACGCCCGTGGGCTCGACCCGGCGTCCGGGCCGGACGCGCTCCTCGGTGTGCTCGACCACTACATCGCCACCGCCCTCGCCGCCGCGGACACGGCTGAACCCGGTGGTGAGCCCTGCTTCGTGCTGCCGGACGACTTCCACCGGCCGGCGGCCGTGCGGGACTTCACCGGCCGGGAGGCGGCGATGGACTGGCTCGCGGCCGAGCGCGAGGACCTCGCCCTGGCAGCGGCGGCCGCCCGTGCCGCAGGACTCGACGACCGGGCCTGGCGGATCATCCTGCTCCAGTGGCCGCACGTGGTGTGGCGGGCGCGGGACGGGTGGACTCCGATGCTGGAGCTGGCCCTGGCCGCGGCGGCCGCGGGCCGTGACCCTTACGCGGAGTCGCGGGTGCGCAATCTGCTGGGCTGGGTGCTGTCGGAGGAGGGCAGGACCGCCGAGGCCGTGGCCCTGCTCGAACCTTCGCCCGGACTCGCCCGGCAGGCAGGGGACCGGCTCGGCGAGGCGACGGCTCTGATCAACCTGGCGATCGTCCAGGCCGAACAGGGCGGTCTCGAAGTGGCGCTGGAGGGCTGCGGTCAGGCCCTGGAGCTCGCCAGGAAGGAACCCGACGCGCACACGGAGATGCTCGCTCTCCAGCACCTCGCCCGGATGCAGCTCAGCGCGGGGCGCCCGCAGGACGCCCTGGACTCCGCCCGCGCCGCCTTCGAACTGGGCCCCGAACACGAGGAGGCGGCCCGCCGGGTGCTGCTGACGACGGTGAGCGGCGAGGCCCAGCTCGCCCTGGGTGCGGAGGCCGAGGGGGTCCTGCTGCTGGACCTGGCGGCCGCGGAGGCCGAGCGGGCGGGATACGACGTGGGCGCGGTGCGGGCCCTGGAAGCGCTGCTGCGGGTGGCCGCCGCGCCGGAGTACGTGCGGCGCTACGAGGAGGCCGTCCGGCGGCTCACCGACAACGGGTGACGGCTGCGGGGGCGCTGCGCCCCCGCCGGGAGACCACCGGCCGGGACGGGACCAGTGGCGACGACATCCACCCCGATAGCCGGCCGGGCGACGGTGGCCCTCCCCGTCCGTCCCGGCCGGCGGGCTGTCAGACCTGCTCGTCCATGCCGGCGAGCACCAGCGGCAGTCGCGACGCCCCCTCGGCGCTCACGCTGACGGGCACGCCCCAGTCCTGCTGGTGGACATGGCAGGCCGGGTACTCGTTCGCCGGGTCGTCGTCGCAGGACGCCGCCATCGCGGAGACGTGCAGGACCCCCTCGGTGACGCCGTCGGCGAGGACCAGGTCACGGAAGAGATCGGTGCCCGCTCCTTCGCCCCCGGCCAGCAGCTCCGGCGGGGTCGAGGAGACCAGCAGCCGGGTCGAGGGGCCGTAGCGGGTGTCCAGCTTCTGACCGGCCGGTGCCTGGAAGACGACATCGAGCCGGAGCGTGCCCGGGGCGATCGCGGTCGCCGCGCGCTGGGTCCGGTGCGCCTGGTCCGCGACCCGTACCGCCTCCTCGGGCAGCCGCAGCCGGGTCAGCCGGTGCCGGGCGGACTCGACGACCACGAGGTCGCCGTCGACCAGCACGGCGTCGCTGGGCTCGCGCAGATCCGTGGCCAGCGTGGTGACTTCGTCACTCGCCGGGTCGTAGCGCCGCAGCGCGTGGTTGTACGTGTCGCAGACGGCGACGGACCCGTCCGGCAGCGCGGTGACACCCAGCGGGTGCTGGAGCAGCGCCTGCGCGGCCGCCCCGTCGCGGTGGCCGAAGTCGAAGAGTCCGGTGCCGACGGCGGTGTGCACGGCGCCCTGGCGGTCGACGTACCGCAGCGCGGACGTCTCCGAGTCGGCCACCCACAGCCGGTCCTCGGTCGCCGCGAGCCCGGACGGCTGAGCGAACCAGGCCTCCGCGCCCGGACCGTCGACCAGACCCTCGTTGGTGGTGCCGGCCGCGACCCGGACGGTGCCGCCCTCGGGGTCGTACGTCCACAGCTGGTGCACGCCCGCCATGGCGATCCACAGCCGGCCGTCGAACCAGGCGATGTCCCAGGGCGAGGAGAGGTCGACCTCGTGTCCGGCGCCGCTGGTGGGCGCGCCCTGCCACCACTGGCGGCCGGTGCCCGCGAGGGTGGTCGTCACACCGGTCGTGAGATCGAGCGCCCGGATCGCATGGTTGACCGTGTCGGCGACGGCGATCCGGCCGTCGGGCAGCAGCGCCAGCCCCTGGGGTTCGCTGAACCTGACGACTTCGGGTCCGCCGTCCACGAGGCCGCGCTCGCCCGACCCGAAGTGACGGCGCACGCTCTCGCCGTCCGCGTCCAGCTCGACCAGGCGGTGGCGGGTGGTGTCGGAGACCAGGAAACCGCCGTCGGCGAGCAGCAGCGCCTTGCCGGGGAACCGCAGATGGGTGGCCACCGGCTCGGGCGCCACGTAGGGCCCGTCGCCGCGTCGCAGCGTTCCCTTCGCCGCGTGCTCGGCCTCCAGCTCCTCCACCAGCTTCTCGATGGCGTGGGCATGGCCCTCACCGGCGTGCTGGGCGACGACATAGCCCTCGGGGTCCACGACGACGAGTGTCGGCCAGGCACGTACCGCGTACTGCTTCCAGGTGGCGAGCTCGGGGTCGTCGAGCACCGGGTGGTGGACCTCGTACCGCTCGACGGCGTCGACGACGGCCTGGTGCTCCGCCTCGTGGACGAACTTCGGCGAGTGGACACCGATGATCACCACGGTGTCGCGATGCTTCTCCTCCAGCTCGCGCAGCTCATCGAGGACATGCAGACAGTTCACACAGCAGAACGTCCAAAAATCCAAGATCACAATACGTCCTCGCAGGTCAGCGAGGGTGTACTGCCGGTCGCCTGTATTGAGCCAGCCGCCCTTGCCGATCAGCTCGGGGGCCCTGACGCGCGCACGTGTTGCCATGTGAAGAGTCAACATCACCGTGGCGTCCGCACATTCCACCGGGGGCTCGGGGAACCTGTGAGTCATGAGACTTCTCGTGCGTGAGCGACTGTTCGGCATCGGTGACGACTACTGGATCGAGGACGCCGAAGGCCGCAAGGCCTTCCTCGTCGACGGCAAGGCCATGCGGGTGCGCGACACCTTCGAGCTGAAGGACGCGCAGGGCCGGATCGTCGTCGAGATCCGGCAGAAGCTGCTCAGCCTGCGCGACACGATGCTCATCGAGCGCGACGGCGAGCAGCTCGCGAAGGTCAAGCGGAAGAAGCTGTCGCTGCTGCGCAACCACTACCGGGTGACGCTGGTGGACGGGACCGAGCTCGATGTCAGCGGCAAGATCCTGGACCGTGAGTTCGCCGTGGACTACGACGGGGAGCTGCTGGCCCAGATCTCGCGCCGCTGGCTGACGGTCCGGGACACGTACGGGATCGACATCGTGCGCGAGGATGCCGACGCCGGGCTGCTGATCGCGGTGGCGGTGTGCGTGATCGTACTCGCGGAGAAGGACCACGAGGGATGAACGACGTGGGTGCCTGTTTCACGTGAAACAGGCACCTCCAGCCGTCAGACCAGGCGCGGCGGCGGCGCGAGCCCCAGTCGGCGGTCCTTGAGCGCGGGGAACTGCTCCCGGGTCGTGGCGACCTTGGCCGGGTCGAACTCCACGGTCAGCACCTCCTCGTCCGCACCCGCCTCGGCGAGCACCTCGCCCCATGGGTCGACGACGATGCTGTGCCCCGCCTGCGGGATCCCGCCGTGGGTTCCGGCGCAGCCCACGGCCAGGACGTAGGCCTGGTTCTCGACGGCCCGGGCCTGGGCGAGCAGCGTCCAGTGGGCGCGGCGGCGCTCGGGCCAGCCGGCCGCGACGACGAGGGTCTCTGCGCCGGCGTCGACCAGGCCGCGGAACAACTCGGGGAAGCGCAGGTCGTAGCAGGTGGCGAGGCCGAGCGTGGTCTGCGGCAGGGCGAGCGTCACCAGCTCCTCGCCTGCGCCCATCATCACCGCCTCACCCTTGTCGAAGCCGAAGCGGTGGATCTTGCGGTAGGCGGCCGCCCGCTCACCCTCGGGCGTGAAGACGAGGGTGGTGTTGTAGAGCGTGCCGTCGGTCCCCCGTTCGACGAAGGAGCCGGCGTGCAGCCAGACCCCGGCGTCGGCGGCGGCCTTGGCCATCACCTCGTGCGTGGGGCCTTGCAGCGGTTCGGCTTCCTCCTCGAACGCCGTGTAGGCGAAGGCGCCGACCGGCCAGAGCTCGGGCAGGATCACCAGGTCCGCACCCTGTTGGGCCGCTACGAGCGAAGCCGCGTGTTCCCTACGGGAATTGACGGATTCGTCCGGGTCTACTGCGATCTGGATGAGGGAGGCGCGCACACTACCACCGTCCTGGCATTCGAGCCGTCAACACGGGCCTACGATCGTCACACGAAAGCACTGCCGGGGTGCCTGCTCGCAGCGTAACTTAGCGACCGAACCTCATCGCAGCCCGCCGTCCGCGCCCAGCTCTCCAGCCCATGCACCGCAGAACCGCACGAGGGGTCCCGTGACCGTCCATCCCAGCCTCCAGACCTACGCCGACGCCTGGACCCACTCCATCGAGTCGATAGCCGAGCTGGTGAGCCCGCTCACCGAGGGGGAGTGGAACGGCCGCACGCCATGCCCCAACTGGTCGGTCCGCGACATCGTCTCGCACGTCATCGGCATGGAATGCGAACAGCTCGGCGATCCGCGCCCCATCCACACACTTCCGCGTGATCTCTACCATGTGCAGAGCGACTTCGCCCGCTACATGGAGATGCAGGTCGACGTGCGGCGCCACCACACCGCGCCGGAGATGACCTCCGAGCTGGAGTACACGATCATCCGCCGGGCCCGTCAGCTGCGTAACGAGACGCGTGACCCGGAGACCATGACGCGGGCACCGCTCGGCGCCGAGCAGACCCTCGAACAGGCCCTGCGGATGCGCGCCTTCGACGTCTGGGTGCACGAGCAGGATCTGCGTACGACGGTGGGCAAGCCCGGCAACCTGGATTCGCCCGGGTCCGCGATCGTCCGGGACACGCTGCTCCTGGCGCTGCCGAAGGTCGTGGCCAAGGACGCGGGCGCACCGCCCAACTCGGCGGTCGTGCTGGATGTGCACGGACCGGTCGAGTTCCTGCGCACCGTCAGGGTCGACGCGGAGGGCCGCGGTTCGGTGGACGGTGCGCCGTCGCTGGGCCCCGCGGTGACGCTGGCGATGGACTGGGAGACGTACGTCCGCCTGGCCTGCGGGCGGGTACGGCCGAGCGCGGTGGCGGACCGGATCAAGATCGACGGCGATCAGGACCTGGCCGCCGCGATCCTGCGGAACTTCGCCGTCACCCCGTAACGACCGCGTCCGGCGGCGCCCGCCCCGGCACGAGGGGACGGGCGCGCCGCCGTAGCGGTCACATGCGCCGCCGTTTCCGGAGTCACGCGGGCACGTGCACGGCTTCCACCCGGCTGATCACGTGATGCTCGCGCTCCCGGTGCGCGGCCTTCAGACGCAGCCGCAGGATCTGCACGACGCCGAACGCCTCCAGGACGAAGACCGAGGCGAACGCGATGCGGTAGTTGTCGCCGGTCGCGTCCAGCAGCACACCGACGGCGAACAACGTGGTCATGGAGGCGACGAAGCCGCCCATGTTGACGATGCCGGAGGCGGTGCCCTGGCGCTCCGGCGGGTTGGCCGGGCGGGCGAAGTCGAAGCCGATCATCGAGGCGGGTCCGCAGGCGCCGAGCACCGCGCACAGGGTGATCAGCAACCACATCGGCGCATGGTCCCCGGGGTGGAGGATGGCAGACGCCCACAGCAGGGCCGTCATCCCGACCGTCCCCAGCGCGAGCGGGATCCGGGCCGCGTGGTGGCGGGCGATGACCTGCCCGTAGACGAGGCCGACAGCCATGTTGGAGAGCACCACCAGGGTGAGCAGCTCCCCCGCGGTCCCCCGGCTCAGCCCCTGGTCCTCCACCAGGAACGGCATGCCCCACAGCAGCAGGAACACCATGGCGGGGAACTGTGTCGTGAAGTGCACCCACATCCCGAGCCGGGTGCCGGGCTCCCGCCAGGCGGCGGCGATCTGCTTGCGTACGTACGTGGCCCCGGCATGCTCCGCGGGTGGCGGCTCGAAGCCCTCGGGGTGGTCCTTGAGGAAGAGCAGGAGCAGCACCAGCACCACGACCCCGGCCAGTGAGCTGCCGACGAAGGTGGTGGTCCAGCCCAGGCCGTGCAGGGAGCGGGCGATGACCAGCGTCGAGACGAGGTTGCCCGCCATGCCGAAGAGGGCGGCGACCTGTCCGATCAGCGGGCCGCGCCGGGCGGGGAACCAGCGCGCCCCGAGCCGCAGCACGCTGATGAACGTCATCGCGTCGCCACAGCCCAGCAGGGCGCGGGAGGCCAGCGCGGTGCCGTACGAGGAGGACAGCGCGAAGCTGAGCTGCCCGAGGGTGAACAGGACGGCCCCGATGGCGAGGACCTTCTTGGTGCCCAGCCGGTCGACCATCAGGCCGACGGGTATCTGCATGCCCGCATAGACGAGCAGCTGGAGGATGGAGAACGTGGAGAGCGCCGAGGCGTTGACGTCGAAGCGGTCGGCGGCGTCGAGTCCGGCGACGCCCAGGCTGGTGCGGAAGGTGATCGCGACGAAGTAGACGGCGACGCCGATGCCCCAGACCCAGGCGGCCCGCCGGCCGCCGGGCGGATCACCGGGCAGGGACAGGGTGGGGGCGGCGGCAGAGCTCACCGGTCCTCACCCCGGACCAGCACCTTGACCCGGCTGACATGGCGGCGCACGACCTGCGCGGCACCGTCCGCGTCCCCGGCCCTGATGGCCTCCAGCAGCTCACCGTGCTCGGTGATGTTGGCGGCGATCCTGCCCGGGTGGGACTCCATGACGGCGACGCCCATCCTCAGCTGCCGGTCGCGCAGCTGGTCGTAGAGGCGGGACAGGATCTCGTTGCCCGCGTGGCGGACGATCTCGGCGTGGAAGCAGCGGTCCTTCACGGAGACGGCGGCCAGGTCACCGGCCTCGGACAACTGCCGTTGCTCCTCGAGGAGCTCCTCCAGCCGGGCGATCAGCTTCGCCGAGGCGGGCACCGCCTTGCGCACGGCGAACTCCTCGACGAGCAGCCTGGTCTCCACGACGTCGGCGATCTCCTGCGCGGAGACGGCGAGCACGAGGGCGCCCTTCTTCGGGTAGAGCTTGATCAGCCCCTCGACCTCCAGCCGCAGCAGCGCCTCGCGCACGGGTGTACGGGACACCCCCACCGCGTCGGCGAGGTCTCCCTCGGTCAGGAGCGTCCCGCCCTCGTAGCGGCGGTCCAGGACCGCGTCCTTGATGTGCGTGTAGACGCGCTCGGCGGCGGGTGGCCGCTTCACGGGCGGGCGGACGGGGGACGGGGCTGGGGCAGGCATGAGCACAGCATAGATACAACATGCACGCATGAGGGAAAGCGTCCGGAATCTGGACCGCCTCGTAGAGGGGCAGGCGGCAGCGCCCGCCCCTGTCGTAGGCGTGCAGGGCGGCAGCACCGATCCGGGCTGCGTGCGGTGCCGGCCCCCCGGCCTCGACGCCGCGCTCGTGCCGGATCCGACGATGTCCCGGACGGCCTCGTCCCGGCATCCGGGGCGAAATCCCGACCGAGCGGGGCCTTTGCGGGGCGGCACTGCGGCACCGGGCGACGAACTGGATCAAATTCACCCCTGAAACGGCACATCCATTCATGTGCGCCGTGAGTCTCATCAGGGAGCGGCTCCCCCATGTAGCCGCATTCCAGGGGCCTTTGGAGCGTTCAACTTGAGATTCGGTATTCAACGTACAAGGCGCGCCTCCGTAGCCGCCACGGTGGCGCTCACGGCAGGCGCGGTCATCGCGGGCAGCGCGTTCGCCTCGACGGCACAGGCTGCCGCGCCGCCGGCTCCTACGATCGTCGCCAAGGGCGGCTTCGTGATGAACAACGGCACCGGGAAGACCTTGTTCACCAAGGCCGCGGACACCCGTCGCTCCACCGGCTCGACCACGAAGATCATGACCGCCCGGGTGGTGCTGGCCCAGACGGGCCTCAACCTGGACTCCAAGGTCACGGTCCAGAAGGCGTACAGCGACTACATCGTCGCCAAGGGCGCATCGTCGGCCCGCCTCATCGTGGGCGACAAACCGACGGTCCGTCAGCTGCTGTACGGCCTGATGCTGCCGTCCGGCTGCGACGCCGCGTACGCCCTGGCCGACAAGTTCGGTTCCGGCTCCACCCGCGCCGCCCGGGTGAAGTCGTTCATCGGCAAGATGAATTCCACGGCCAAGTCCCTCGGCCTGACGAACACGCACTTCGACTCGTTCGACGGCATAGACAATGGGTCCAACTACTCGACCCCGCGCGACCTGACGAAGCTCGCGAGCAGTGCGATGAAGTACTCCACGTTCCGCACGGTCGTGAAGACGAAGTCGACGAAGCAGAAGGTCACCACGAGTACCGGTGGCTACCGCTACATGTCGTGGTCCAACACCAACAAGCTGCTGGGCACTTACAGCGGCGCGATCGGCGTGAAGACCGGCTCCGGCCCGACGGCCAAGTACTGCCTGGTCTTCGCCGCGACCCGCCACGGCAAGACCGTCATCGGTGCGGTCCTGACCTCCACCTCGGAGGCGACCCGCACGGCGGACGCGAAGAAGCTCATGGACTACGGGCTCACGAGGTACATGAACCAGGTGTGACGAAGTGCCCGGCGCACGCACACCGCGTGCGCCGGACGACGGTGCCCGGCCCGCGCGCAACCGCGTACGCCGGGCACCGTCGCGTCGCCGGGCACAGTCGCGCCGCCGGGCACCGTCGCGTCGTCGGCAGCGGCGGTCGAGGCCGGCCCCGGGCTGTCGCGGACGGCCACGGCGTGCCGACCCTCGCGGGGCCCGCCCTAGGGCGTGTTTCGAAAGTAGCGCCGTCCGCCCGGAGGGCGGGTCCGGCGGCGTCTGGTGCGTGCGATCGCAAGGCGGAGGGTCGCCCCGATAC